>NZ_CP109452.1 GCF_041438865.1 Streptomyces sp. NBC_01471 | reverse complement strand
CGAGTCCGTATACGGCGAGGAGTCGAGTTCCCACGACGGACGCACACACGGCCCCGCGCTCGACTGGTAATCCAACATAGAGAATGCGCCTGCCGCTTATGCGGCAGACGCATTCTCTATGTTGGGGCTGCTCAGCTGTAGTCGACTAGCTCAAATTCCAGTCCTCCCAATTCACAGGCAGGCTCTGTGCAGTATGCCCACTGGCGGGATTTGAATTTGGTTTTTTCGATTTGGTCGGAGCCGCATTCCGGGCATGTGACGCTCGGGCCCTCGAAACCCAGCAGTCCGTCTTCCGTCACGGCCCAGACCTCCATCCCGTCCAGGTCGATATCCGACCGGCTCAGAGAGTGGCCGCAGCCGGTGCAGACGAATAGGGGCCCGGTTTTCTGATAGGGCGCCTGTCCGTCGCACTCGGCGCACAGGATCAGCCTCATGACGCCATCCACTTGACGCGCCGGTCGTACGCCCAACGCACCAGGTCTGCGCGGGAGGTGGCGGCCGGGCACGGCTCCAGGATGGCGCGGGCGGCGCGCACGGCCCTGCCCGGCGCTCCGGTCTCCAGGGCGGTCCCGATCACGTTCACGGCTGTGACTGCGCCGTCTGTGCTGGTGGGGTGCCGGTACTCCTCGCACGGGCAGGTCAGGCAGCGCTCGGACGCCAGGGTGATGAGGGCGGCAGGCATGTCCTTGACGGGGATGCAGCCGGGGTGCCGGGTGACGGGTCGCGGCGTCCGGTCGCCGTTGCGGCCCCGCAGGTGGGACCAGAACCGGTGGCCCTTCCAGCCGCAGAGGCGGCACTCCATCCGCCACGGCTGGTCCGCACCGGGGTAGCCCTCCAGGGGCACCCATCCGAGCTGAGCGAGGCGGGCCATGGCCTCCGCCGCCCGCACCAGATTGGCGAGGGTGAGGCGCAGATCGGGGAGGAGGTGGCGGTAGGACTCGGTGGCGGCGGGGCTTGTGCTGGGGGTGGGCAGGGTGCCGGGGGCAGGGATGGTGGGGCGGATTCCCTGGTCGTACAGCGCCTCGATCTGCTCGGCTGCCGCGAACCGGTCCGAGAAACGGTTCGGATTCGTGCGGCCCGGGATGGTGAGGTACCAGCTCCCGTGACGGCGGTGGACTGTCCCGGCAGGGCTGCCGTCGACGGTCACGGGATAGCGCCCGTCCTCCTCCCGCGTGCCGAGGACGTACCGCGTTTCGCTCTGCTTTTCCATTGTTTTCCTTTTCGGTGTTCTTGGTTTTCGGCTGTCGGACGGGGTACCACGCCCTTCCGACAAGAGAAACAATATCAAACCGAAGCCCGAATAGGCGGAACAATAGGCCGCTCAAAGAATCTTTTTTATTTCATTTTCCCGAATTGAATTGCTGGCAATAGGCGTTCTCGCGGGGTATTCGGGTCGGGGCGTACCGGCCGACGCGACCGGCAGGAGCGCAGCGGATGCCGGGGCCCGGCAGCGCGGAGCGGTGACGGCAAGGGGCGGGCGCGGAGCGGCCGCACCGCAGCACGCGGCGGGCGCGGAGCGCCCGCGTCAGGAGGCGCGGAGCGGCTCCTGCGCGTGGCCAGCGTCGGCCGGTGCGCCCCGACCCGCCTACCCCGCGAGAAAAAGGCTTGTGGCGCTTGTGGGCGCTTGCTGCGCCTCGCTGCGCCCTGCTGCGCCACAGGGCCGTGCAGGGGCCGCAGGGGGCTTCTGCACGGCCCTGTGGCGGGTGCTGTGGGGCTATGCTGAGGGCGGATTCCTCTTCGGGGGTTTTCGGCTGGCCGGTCCCTGTACCACCCGCTTAGGCGGCATGGGACCGGCCTTTTCTGTGCCCCGGGCCCACCTGCGGAGATACGAGTATCGGCCCGTCCCCTGGGGGGGGCGGGCCGATCTGTGGATCCCCGCACGGGCGGGAGCATTATTCAGATGCCGTATGCGGACTTCACTCGCACAAATCGGCCCCGCCGATTCAGTGCTGCTTGCCGTCGGTGGCGACTCGGGAGCCCTCGACCTGGCCGCCGGGAATCTCGGCCAGAGCGACCTTCTCGGCGGCGGCGCGGACCTCCGAGGAGGACATGCCGACCGGACCGGATGTGTCGTGGTAGATGGTGACCAGGTCGCCGGCCGTGGTGCGGACGTTGACCTCGGCGGTGTAGTGCTGGGTGCTCATGGGCGTTCCCTCCTGGTGGGCCCGGCCTGGCCAGTCGGCACGGCCGGAAGGTGGCGCGGGACGTCAGTCTTGCCGCCGACGTACGAGCTTCCCGAGATTCTGTGGTGACGTGCGGGTCAGGCGTGCGATGTCCTCGTTGGATACCGACGGCGTGGCGCGCGCCACGATGCAAAAAGCCCTGGGCCAGCTCGCCGTGGAGGGACTGCTGTCCATGACGCCGCGCGGCACGTTCGTCAGTAGCGCCCAGATGGCTCCCAGCGGCTACGACAGCCTCTTGCGGGCCCTGCGCAGCGGGAGCGTCCTCGCGGACGGCGAGACGTGCACCGTGACCGATGCCGCGCTGGTGAAGCCGCCCGTGTACGTGGCCGACATCCTCGACCTGCGCGACGGGGAACGCGTGGTGCGCCGCCAGTGGCACACCGGGCGCGGCCAGCACCGCCTGGCCCTGATCGTGTCGTGGTACCCGGACTTCACCGGGGTGGCACCCGACCTGCTCTCGACGGGCGCCTCAACCGCCCCGCGGATCCTGCGAACCGTCATCGACGCGACGGGCCGCCGGCCGACCGGCAGCCGCGACGACATCCACGGGCGCGAATGCGACGCCCGGGAAGCCAGCTACCTCGGGCTTCGCGTCGGCGCACCGATCACGGCGACGGCACACCGCCTGTGGGACGAGACAGGCGTGATCGCCTATGAGGAACGGTGCCTGCCCACCCGGCACACCATGTCTTTCGAGTACGAGATCCCGGCCTGACCACGCGCGTCACCCGCCGAAAATGGCGGGACTTCCCCAACTGGGGAGGTCCCGCCATTGCCGCTCCTGGCGGGCCTGTGCTGCGACTGGAAGGCCAACGCGAAGGACGTGCCTGCCAGTTATGCGGCAGGCACCTCCATGGCAGGGCCCCTTTTCACGATGCGGATTCCGCTAGTCGGAATCCGCATCGCATTCCCATGTGCCTGCGAGTGTGATTCCCGCACCGCCAGTCACGCGGCGTCCTCCTCGTCGTCGTAGAGGCCGGCCAGAGTCCGGCGCAGCTCGCGGTCGTGGTGGATCTCCAGGGCCTGCGCGTCCGTGATGTGGCCCGCCTCCACTTCATGGTTCAGCTCCTGGTCCTCCCGCTCCAGGCAGTCGGGGCAGGCCCCACAGCCCTCGTACCCGCCGTCGATGAACTCCGGCTCACACCGTTCGATGCTCATGTCTACTTCCTTCCGTACGGCCGGCGGCCCGGTCGGCTCCGGCTCTCATCCCTCAGGTATCAGGCACCAATTGGAAATGCCTGACAGTTTTCGTGTCGGGTGTGGCTGGTGTGGTCTTCAGGCGCCAATGCCGATGGAGCCGACGTAGGCGTACGCGGCGTAATCAGAGTCCAGGTCGGTGATGATGTCGTCCCAGATCTCGTCAAGGGTGTCGATGTCGCCTTCGCCCCAGGCGTCGACCATGTCGTCCCAGACGTACCGGGCCTGCACGGAACGCTCACTGACGTTCGGTCGGCGGTACTTCTCATCCACGGCCGACTGGTCGACGGGGTAGACCTCGATGCGGCGGCCGCGGCCCTCGTTGTCGAGCAGGCGCTTGAGCGCACCCGAGCGCACCAGGTTGTCTCGGCGGCGCTCCTGGTAGGCGCGCTCGACCGCTTCCAGCTTGGGGGCGCTGGGATGTGCCCCGCGGCCCCAGGAACGCAGCAGGCGGGCGGAGACGCCGTGCTCGGCGAGGACTTCGCGGCCGGGCCGGCTGTTGAGGTAGCGCAGGCGGGCGGAGAGGCCGCGGTTGGTCGTGATGGGCGAGGCGATGCCGCCTTGGCGGGCGATGCGGTCCAGCTCGGCCGCGAGTGCCCGTGCGCCGCTCAGCCCCTGGGCGCCGTGCTTCTGCCATTCGCCCCAGAGGCCGGTTGCCCCGGTCATAGTCTGCTCCCCCAGTTCTCCGGCGCCGCGTTGTTCGTCGGTGCCGGGAATTTGAACGGCCGGCCGTGGCCGGACGTGTGTGGTCTATGCACTTTCCGCCACAGGTTCGCGAATGCCTGATTACGGGGTGATGACAGAGGCTGTGACCACGGTTCCGTCGTTCAGGAGTACCGATCCGTTCGCGACAAAGGCGTGTTCGCGCTCGTGGCGGTACTGGAGCGGTCCAGTGGAGTCGAGGAGCACGGCCAGTGTGTCGTCGAGGGATCCGTCAGGCTTGAGAACCACATGCACGCGGGGGGTGCCGTTCTCGTCGTACACGTGGACGCTCTCGGCCCACTGCGTCCAGCTCTGCCTGGCCCACGGGATAAGAGCGCGTGCCCGGAGGCTGAGGTCGGTGGCCGACCGGGTACATGGCTTCTCGCCGTCGGGCAGGTCCGAGTAGAGGTGGCTGCCGTAGACGGGCATGTCGTTCCATGTGCCACTCACGTGGGCTTCTCCCAGGGTGCCCCATCGTTTGTGGTGGACCTCTGCGGTGAGCGCCGCGCCGATCATGTCCAAGGGGCCCACCTCGTTGGTGTAGGGATGCCCGGTTTTCACGAGCAGGCGGACATCCGGAAGGGCGGTGTAGAGCCCGGCGCGTAACCCTGCGACGTCCCCGACGTGGTCCAGGAGGTCGGCCGCGGCGTCGAGCAGCTCGGGGAGTTGGTGCATGTGTGTCTTCATCGGGTGCCTGTCTCTGTGAGTCGGAGGGTCTGAGCTGCTGCAATGCGGCGGTGGCCGGGGCCCGATCGTGAAGCTTCGCCCCTCGCCGCCCACTGCGTAGCGGATCACTACCTCTCGGTGGGCGGGCCGCTGTGGTGGCGGCCCGCCGGTTGGTGAACGGATGCCAGGCGGCGAGGTGGCGCCCAGCGGCGGCCACCAGGTCGTACTGGTGTCGCGCAAGTACAGTCAAGAGGTGCCCGCAGCCAGTTCGGATGGCTGCGGGCGCCTTGCGTGCACTGGTCTGTCAGGCGCGGGTAGGCGCGATGTAGCGCCGGACGGCGACCATGAGGCCGAAGGCCAGGGCGAGACCCGCGAGGTGGGACCCGCCGAAGACCGCCTTGGCGGTGGCGCCGGTGAGGTCCTGGCCGTGAGCGACGATCTGGCCAGTGGCGTAGCAGGCGCCCCAGACCATCAACATGGCCACCACCAGGATCACGACACGCACGCCGGAGGGGAGCCACTTCGGCCCCTTGGACGGACCGGCCTTCGCGGTGGCGTGAGCAAGGTGCGCGGCGAGAGCTTGCTCGCGGGCGTCCACGAGGTGCTGGGGCATCCGGCCACAAGTGCACCCGGCCCGGAAGCGGGCAGTACCCGCAGCAGTGGAGGCATCCTCATCGATGACGATCTGCGGGAAGTGGCGGCCGCCATCGATGGCGAACCGGTCGAGATTGAACACAGTCTTCCCCTTCGTTAGTTCCGAGCGATGGCGAAAGCGAGCGTCTCGGCGGCCAACTCCAGGCGGCGCTCGTGGGCCTGGTCGAGGTTGGCGCGCAGCGCGTAGGTGGTCACTCCCGGGTCCTGGTCGAGGTCGGCCATGGCGTCCTCCAGCGCGGGGTGACCGGCTTCCTGGATCTGCTGGTAGGCGGCTTCGTCACGGGGCGAGATGCAGAAGAACTTGCGCTGCCGGGCGCTCTCGGCGCGTTCGTTCCACATGTCGATGGCGATGCGGGCTTCGTCTACGGCGAGGACGTAGGCGTGGTGGGCGGCCAGCCATGCGGCGGCGGTGCTCAGTGCTTCCCAGCGCAGCTCGACCTGGTGCAGCAGGCGGTCACGCTCGGCGCGGGCGACCTGCTCGCGGGCGAGGCGGTCGCGTACGTCGGCGTAGCGGGCAACGGTGTCCATCATGGCCACCAGCCGCATTCCCTCGGTGTGGCCCTCGGGACCGCCCGGGTCGAGGTCCGGGTGCTGTGCGACCCACCGGCGCAGGGCTGCGGTGAACTCGGCGTCCATCGTTTCGCCGACGCCGGTGAAGCCCTCAATGTCGAGCTTGGACAGGTTCGTGATCATGGTCTTGCCTTTCGGTCGGTGGTCCGGGTCGATGCCCCTGGATCGCAGATCGGCGTACACGGTGGGTCGGCTGATACGCGCGGCCTCGGCGAGCGCAACGATGTTGGTCTCACCGGCCTGCCACGCGGTGGCGATCAGGTCGGCCCGGCGGCCGGGGCGCGACCAGTCGCGCAGTGCGGCCATTGCGTCGTCTCGCTGTCTCGTACTCACACCAACAAGCTTGCCGTAAAGCTGCCTTACATGGCAAGCGGCTTTACAGTGTTCGGCTGGTTCTAGCCCATCAGGCCGGTTCCCCACCTGTGTGTTCCGTCGCAGCTGTGGCGCCACGTTGCCCCTGTCTGACTCGCGGGGCACCGGCCCGAATCGGGCTGCCGTTACGGCTTCGCGTGGTGGTTCCGGTTCGCCTGGAGGGCGGTTCGCAGACGGCGCCCGTCGTCGGTGTCCGGAAGCCTGACTCGGCTGGGATCCATTGCGGCGAGACGGGCCAGGGCGTGCTGCTGGGCATGAGGGCCGTTGAGACCGTGGCGGTCCGCGGTGTGTACCCGGTAGAGCGCCTTGTAGAGGGACGGTGAGATTCCGGGGGCGGAGCGCACGACGAAAGGGGCCATGGCGTCCATCAATTCGGTGAGCTGGTCCGAGGGAGCCGCCGCTCGTGCGGCGACACGGCGCCGGTAGGCCTTCTGTCGGCATGGCGGTCCGCAGTACGCAGAATCCGCACGCCCAGCCGTAACAGCCCGTCCGCACGCACCGCACGCCCGGCCCGATCCGACACCGCCGTTACGCCTTCGCGTGAGGAATGTCCGGCATGCCCGCGAGCACGTCACCCCATCCAGCAGCTTCTCCGCCCGGCGGACCACCACGAGACCGCAGGCGACGCACGGCTCCGGCGGCAGGACCGTCCCGCGGCCGGCCAGGTCCACCCACCAGGTATTCCCCGTCCGCCGGGCGGCGTCAGGACGGGACAGCCCGGTGACCGGATCGGGAGCCCCTCGCTCGTAGCAGCACCCACAGATCAAGAAGCGGCCGGAACCCCGGTTCCGGCCCTGCCGAGTGCCGCCGACGACGAGGTACGCCGGGCCGCCGGACAAGTCGGCCGCGCACATGGTGCAGTACCGGCGCGATCCCTCACGTATAGCCATAACAGGCTCAACGACCGGCACGCGTAGCCGTAACGGCTTCGCGTGGTGGTTCCGGTTCGCCTGGAGGGCGGTTCACAGACGGCGCCCGTCGCCGGTGTCCGGAAGCCTGACTCGGCTGGGATCCAGGAGCCGCCGCTCGTGCGGCGACACGGCGCCGGTAGGCCTTCTGTCGGCATGGCGGTCCGCAGTACGCAGAATCCGCACGCCCAGCCGTAACAGCCCGTCCGCACGCACCGCACGCCCGGCCCGATCCGACACCGCCGTTACGCCTTCGCGTGAGGAATGTCCGGCATGCCCGCGAGCACGTCACCCCATCCAGCAGCTTCTCCGCCCGGCGGACCACCACGAGACCGCAGGCGACGCAGGACGATCAGGACGAGCGAGGACGGTCTGAGCCATAGCCGCGACCATCACGTCGCGCGGGGTGGCTGATGTCGGGCACGGGTGCGGGGAGGATGGGCGCATGAGCGAGCGTCCGATGCTGAACCAGCGCGAGGCGGCCACCGCGTGTGGTGTCAGCCGCACGACCATCCGCCGGCGCCGCGAGGCGGGCGACCTGCCGGGCGCGGTGCAGGATCCGGTGCGGGGCTGGCTGGTCCCGGTGGACGATCTGCTGGCCGCCGGATTCCGGCTGAACGCTCCTGCCCCGCCGGAGAACACGACCGCGGCCCCGGCCGGAGAGAACGGCGACGTGGACGGCGGCCAGGCGCAGGGTGCGGACGCGCTGCGGGCAGAGCTGGAACGCGTACGTCACGAGCACGCCCTGGCCATCGCTCACGCCGAATACGCGAAGCGGCTGGCGGAGGCTCGCGTGGAGCACCTGCGTGCGCAGCTCGCCGAGCGGGGCGCGCGGATCGAGGATCTACAGCGGGCGGTGGCCGCGCTGGGGCCACCGCCGGAGCGGCCGGTCCTTCAGCCGTCCGTCCCGGAGCAGTCCCACGCTTCACCCGCTCCCCCGCCCGTGCCCGAGGAGTCGGGGCCGGCGGCCGGGGAGCGGCGGCGGCGATGGTGGGGCGGGCGGCCCTGACAGCCGGTCATCCGGACATGGCGGAGGGCGGCACCCATTCCGGGTGCCGCCCTCCGATGTGCCGGGTCAGGACTGCTGACTGTCCATCGCCGTCTCGAACTCCGTGGGGCGGTATCCGTCCAGCAGCCGCCCCACGGCCGCCTTACGGATGTCGCTCGCGGCGCTCTGCCCAAGATTCAGCGCGTCCATGATCTCGCTTAGCTGGACCGCTCCCATCTCCTTATCGGCCTGCTCGGGGGTGACTCCGGCGGCCAGGAGCATCCGGGCCACCAGACGCTCGGAGCGCTCACGGGGACTCAGGCGGGCGTAGTCCTCGGCCTGCTGGGCCCGCGCCTCGATCAGGGACGTCTCGTACCGGGCGGTCGCCGCCGCCTGACGGTCGGCCTCGACCCGGCGCTCCTCCTTCGCCAGGCGTCCGGCCTCTGCGATCCAGTGGTTCGCGGCTGCCTCCGCCTTGGCCGTCTCCGCGCGGTGGCGCTGCGTCTGCGCCTCCGCCTTGGCTGCCGCCTCGGTGTCCTCGGCTGTCTTCCGGCGCGCGGCCGCTACCTCCGCCGACTCCAGCGCCTCGGCCTCCGTCGCTGCCTGACGCTCCGCTGCCGTGCGCCGGTGCTCCGCCTGGACCATGGCCGTGGCCGCTGCCGACTCCGCCGCCGCCTTCGCGGCCTCCGCCTCCGCAGCCGCCGTACCGGTCCGGGCCGCCTGCCGGTGCTGAGCGGTGATGATGTCGCCCTCGTCCTCGATGGCCGCGATCCGGTCCGCCTTGGCTTGCTCGCGCTGGCGCTCCGCCTCCAGCCGCTGCCGCTCCGCTTCCTGCTCCTGGCGCTCCTCCTCCGCGCGCTGGCGCTTCTCCGCCTCCGCCTCCCATGTCGCCGGGAGGGCGAGCGCCTGGTCCACCGTGTAGCCGCGGGGAGCCATTTTCATCGGCAGGCGCTCGATCTCGGATGCTGCGGACAGGTCCCCCTGGTACTTCTGCTTGAGCCACATTTTGTACCCATCGAGAGCCTGCTCCCGCGCGATCATCTCCGGGTAGGACTGCACGCCCGCCAGGCGCATCTGTCGGTACAGACGGATCGTCGTGGGCGGGGCCAGTACCCACCGGTGCAGCGGGACCCGGTCGGAGGCCGTGCCGTCCTCGATCCGGGCGGCCTTGATCAGCAGATGCCGGGAGGCCTCCACACCGAGCACGAACAGCACGGGCATGACGCCGTGAAGACCGACGCGAACCGGGTGGGCGGTCAGGCCTGCCCAGAGGCCGGCCCCCGACTTGATGCCGTCGGAGGCGTTGAACGCCACGGTGACCAGGGTCATTGCGTGCGCAGCGAATCGGAGTACCGGCCACGGGCTGCGGCTGCGCACCATGACCAAGTCCAGGGCGAGCAGCGCCACGATGCTGGCGTCGATCCCGATGGGGATCCACGGGGCCAGGCTCCAGATGCCGGTGTTACCGAACCCGTTCTCTGCCGCGACCCGTCGCAGCGTCGTGTACGAGGCGGCGAAACCAATGATCCCGACGAGCGGCATCCCCACCATCGCCACCGAGACCAGCAGGCGCCCTACCCATGCGGGGCCGCCCTCCCCGGCCGGGGGGGTGGCCACCGTGGCCGGGGCCGCGTCCGGGGTGGCCCCGGCCGTGGACAGGGGGTCGGCCGCCTGATCCGGCCAGCCCCGGCCGCCCTTGCGCGGAGCGGGCGGAGCGCTGCCCGTGGTGGCCGGAGTGGCCGCCTGTCCGGCCGGAGTGGCCCCGGCCGTCTCCGGAGCGGCCCCGGCCATGGCCCCCCGGGTGGCCGGGGTCTGGTCACCCGTCAGCGTCTCAGTCATCCCGGCATCCTCCCCCCTCACGGGTCCGGCCGGAGCACCGCCCCGCCCGACCGGAGCGAGAACCGGTGGGAGCGGAGCGGGAGCGGCGGGCGTGTACGACGTCTGACTCATGGGGTGCCTCCAGGCTGGATGGGGAGAAAGGGGAGCGCCCCGGGCGGGTGTCCGCCCGGGGCGCGGTGACGCGGGATCAGAGCGGGCTAGCACTCACCGCAGGTCTCACCGGGGTTGAGCGCACGGCTGGTGTAGGCGCCGCACCCCGGGCACTGCCAGAGGTGGCGCAGGATCGGGATGCGGGCCAGGAGACGGCGGCTCACCGCGCACCACCCCCGTGGCGTGTGGTCCAGGCGCCGCAGGTACGGCACACGTACTGCGCCGACTTGGCGTCCCAGCGCATCCGGCGGCCGTGGCAGACCGGCGCGGTCGCCCGGCTCACTGCTTGCCGCCCTTGCGGCCCGCGACCGGCTTGGCCGGGGCGGGGAAATGACCACCGCGCGATGCCTGGTAGGTGGTCGCGTGCTTGGGGTCGGCGTGCGGGCCGCCGGGGGCGGTGCTGATCTTCTTGTCGTTGAGTGCCACGATGTGGCTCCGTCCTGCTGAGGGATGGAGCGGGGCGACCGGCTTTCTTGGCAGTTGGGCGGTCGCTCCGCGCTTGTGTGTGGGGCCGTGGGTCTGTCCGGCTCCCCTTCACCGCCCGGCTGTGGCCGGGCGGATCAGGCAACCGTCAGACGGGCTACTTCCGGTTGACGCGGAGCGCGGGGGCCAGATCCTCGACGCGGTATCCCGGGCCGTACCGGCGCTGGAGCTGCGTGGTCAGCTCCGGGAACAGGCGCCGGCGGATCTCCCGCTCGGTCGCGTCGGTGGGCGCGATGAGCTCGCTGCCCAGAGCGATGCGGCGGCCCGTGCCGGGCTCGTCGACCTCGATGCTCCAGGTCCAGTACGTGGTGGTGGCCATGTCTCTCTCCTCGGATGTGGTGGTCCGGACACCTCTGTCCGGCTCCCCGTTCCGCCCGGCTGAGGCCGGGCGGAACGGGCAACCTCCGGACCTCTCGGTCCGGCGGTCCGGGTGTCAGGACGGCCGATAGGCGGGCCGTCAGGGGGTGTTAGGCCGGGCGATAGAACCCCAGGTCACAGCGGCGATAGGCCGGTCTATCGGGCTTCTTGGACCCGCTCCTTGGAGAGGGTCAGGGGAGCGGCCGCGGACGGGTCCGGACGGCCCCCGGGGATGAGGCGCAGAGCGGCCGGTACAGGCACCTCGACGGGCACCTCGGCGGGGGTGCTGGCGGGCGCCTCGGCGGGGGTGTCCCCGACCGGCTGAGCGGGGGTCACAGCGACTCCCCCCGGGCGGGTCTGGAGCAGTGCTGTGGGGGTCGTCCCGAGAACCCCGGTCGCCGCATCCACCCGCAGCCCCACGCGGGTCACCGGCTTGCCCTCGATCCGCATGCCGAGCTTGTCCACGGTGGGGAGCCCGCAGGACTCTACCCACGCCCGGAAATCGCTCTGCTCGGTGTCCTCGGGGAGCAGGCCGGTCTCGGTCGCGGAGGCGAGGACGACGTCGAGGTGGACCCCGGCGCGCCGCGCGGACTCGGCGTCGGCCAGGGATTGCAGCACGTGCCACAGCAGGGCCGCCCCCCGGTCGGCCGTCTCAATGGGTGCGGCGTCGTCCTGGAGGTCGTCACCCTCGGCGTCGTCCTGACCGTCCTCGGCGGGCTGCTGAGGGGGAGGAGCGACCATCCAGGCCGCGATCATCCACCCGGCTCCCCCCACGGAAATGATCACCGGCTTCCAGGTGGTGAGCAGCCCCAGGTACGGGGAGAGCAGCACGCCCGCGCTTCCGGCCGCACCGGCCGCCAGGAGCCCGCCCAGGGCGAAATACGCGAGCGCCTCGCCCAACGGGCGCCGGACCGGTGCCACCGGAGGGGCCGTCACCTCCGCCTGCTCCTGGTCCTGGTCGCCGCCACCGGCCTTGGCCTTGGCCGCCTTGGCCTTGGCCTGCGCGGCGGCGGTGGCCTCAGCGTCCGTACTGGCCTGGGCCCACGCCCACCGCAGGACCCGCCCGGCGCACCCGCACACCGCACCCGCGAGGACGACGGACCCGGACAGCAGGGCGGACACCGCGCCCCGGGCGTTCAGCACCGCCCGGATCTCTCCCACCACGCCCACACGCGCGTCCGTGCCCGTGTCCGTGTCCGTGCTCGCCTCGGTCGCCGCGCTCACAGCGCACCGATCATCTGCGCGAGCTTGAGAACGAGGTTCACGCCGATCCCCCAGATCCCGCCCGCCTGGCCGTAGATCACGCTCGCTGAAATCCCCAGCAGAGCGGGCCAGATCAGCTTTTTCCATTTCGGGCAGAACGCCAGGATCGTGAGGGCGAGGGCGACTCCGCCGAGGCCGATGTTGCCCATGCCGGATCCCTGGATCAGGGACGTGGGCACCTCCGAGATGCCCCTGACCACGTCGCCCCACAGGTTCCCGGCCGCGACCGCCAGCGTCCCGAACGCGATGCCCGCCCCGGCCGCCTTGTCCCTGTTGAGCCGGACCCGGTCCGAGCCGCGCAGCCCGAGCAGCAGGAGCAGCCCGGACGCGAGAGTGAGCCCGGACATCCCGACCGACCCGAGAATCGGACCGCCCGCGAGAGCGACGTCAGTAGCGGCAAGAAGATTGATGCTCATGCTCACAGCAGGGCTCCGGGGGCGTAGAGGAGAGACGAGAGAACGACGGTCGCGAGCGGGATCCGCGCGACGAACCGCAAGGGGCGGATCCAGGCAGCGCACCGGCGCTCCGCCAGCCACCAGCAGGCAGCGCCCGCCGCTCCCGCGATCAGCAGCGGTGCGAAGAACTGCGGCCAGGGGTGCAGGGCGGCCATGCCGTCCGTCAGGAGCGGGCGGGTCCCCTGTCCCCACAGCCCCGCGGTGCCTGCGGCGACCGGCCGGACCACCAGCCCTGCCCAGCCGGGCAGGCCCCGGAGGTACCCGGCGGCCTTCCAGCCCGCGTACACGGCCCCGGCCGTGACGGCCATGACGCCGAGCGGGACCACAGATTCCATGGCCCGGCCCATGAGATCGGCCCCGGCCATCGGGTCACCCGTGACCGACCAGATCGCCAGGTGGCCGGCCCCGGCCGCACCACCGTTGTAGAACAGCCACCGCCACCGCCCCTCTGCGACCGGAGCAGCCTCCGCCGGAGCTGCGGGAACAAACCCCGGAGCTCCGGCGGCCGGAGCCGCCACGACCACCGGACCGGGGCCGGCCACCGGACCGGGGCCACGAGACGCGGGCTTCGACCACCACGGCGCCGACGCCCCAGCAGCATCCCCGCTCTCGGACTCCGGCTCCGACTCCGGCTCGGGCTCCTGGTCCTCGGGCTCCGGCTCGACCGGTACGTCCACCGGCACCGGCGGACGTACCGGTACCGAGGGCTTGAGCCGCTCCGCGATCCGCGGCCCCACCGGGTTGTACTCCACATCCGTCACCGTGCTCCGCCGCACCGGTTCCACCGGATCAGCAGGGGTAGGCACCGGAACGGGGGCAACAACCGGGGCCGGGGCGGGGGCAACAACCGGGGCCGGGGCGGCGGGAGTGTCGCCCTGGAGGACGTCGTCAATCGACGCGAGGAGATCGGTCACGCTGTCACTCACCGACCCCACCCCCACCGGCGGATCGCCGAAATCATCAGCGCACGCACCCGCAACTCATCCGCGCCCAGGGCCACCACCGCGGTGAACCCCGACGGCAGCCGCGACGGCAACACCCGCTGCTCCCGCGCCTCCCACCCGGGACCCACCGGCAACACCGTCCGCGTCACCACGACCCGCTGCTCCGGCTCCGGCCCCCGGGCGTTGTTCTCCCGCTCCTGGCGGTCCACCTCCTCCGCCAGCCCCGCCCGCAACACGCGGACCACCTGCTCAGTCACAATCGACACGTCGGCTCCCTCTCTGCCCTAAACCCGTGGATTGGCCCGACAGCGGTCCGAGCGTTAGCCCGGACCACCGCCCGGCCGGTGTTGGAGCACCGGCCGGGCGTCTGCATTTACGCAGGTCAGCGCCGTGACGTTTCCAGCCCCCGCTTGGCAGGCCGTGCCGTCTCCATCAAGGTAGACCACCAGGCGCCCCGAGCGCTACTAGTAGCGCTATAAGTCCGCGTGGTTTAGCCTCAGGCGTGGAGTGCTGCACTCGAAGGGAGATGCAGAGCGAGGCATAAGGGAGGAGCCGGTATGCCCGAGTCCATCGGATACGCGGAAATCGCGGCGCACTACCGTCAGCAGATCCAGGACGGAACGCTCAGGCCGGGCGACACAATGCCGTCACTGCGGCAGGTCTGTGAACATTTCGGCGTGGCAAACACGACCGCAAATCGCGCGTACCGCGTGCTCAAGCTTGAGGGGCTGACCCTCCCCAAAGCCGGAGTCGGAACTGTCGTCGCCGGACCTATCAGCAACAACATTGCGGCCCGGGTCCGCCTGCACGAGTCCACCGGTACGGCCCTCGGCGGCGGCGAGACCTCTCGAATCGTGGAGGTCGGGACGGTCGGGGCGGATGAGTTGGTTGCCCCGCGTCTTGACGTGGCACCAGGAACTCCGGTCCACGTACGCCGCCGCCTCGTCAGCCGGCACGGCATTCCGGTGCACGTCAGCAGTAGCTACTACCCCGCCTACGTGATCGCGGTGACGCCGGAACTGGCCGAACCGGTCTCAACCGGCGGGTCCCGGGAATTGGCGGCAGAGCGGCTGGGAGTCGCCCAGGATCACGTGCTGGAAGAAGTCACGTCGCGGCTCGCGACAGAGTCAGAAAAGACGGCCCTTGGCCTCACCACCGGAGACGTGGTTGTGACTCAGGTAGTCCGCACGGTCCACCTGGCAGACGGGCGCGTGGTGGAAGTGGCCGTAAAAATCGCCGGCGGAGCGACCATCCTCCGATGGGCCACACGTCTAACCCCGCAGACAGCACAGGGGAATGCTGAATAAGCCGCGGCAACGCAACAGGCCCCGCCGATGGCGGGGCCCGCACGTCCACCGGGTCGCCACCCGGATGGAGAAGCCACTCTCGATCCACCAGAACGGAGGTGCGCTCACCTATGAGCGTACGTGCACAACAGGACAGCAGGCCAGAGGGCCACGACAGCATGGTGGCGGCCGGGGCGGGAGCGGTATGAGCGCCCCGACCCGTAAGGGCTTCTCCGGGCGGATCGAGCGGGGGCCGATGGCTGCCGACGTGCTCCGCCGGGACTTCGCCACGATTTACAACCGCGCGCTGCGGGACAAGCGGCTGTCGAGGCGAGCGCGGGGGCTGCTGGCGGAGATCCTGACGCATCAGGACGGCTTCGGAGTCTCCATGGCATCGCTACTGGCGAACGGGCCGGAGAAGGAGCACGCGCTGACCAGCGCGCTGCACGAGCTGGAGCGCTACGGCTACCTCCACCGGGAGCGCGTGCGCAACGAGCTGGGGCAGCTCGGTGACACCGTCTTCCAGATCACAGACATGCCGGACGGGCTGCTGATCGGCGCGCAGGCGCCGTGGAAGGCCCCGGAGGAAAACCCCAGGTCAGAGCCAGACCCGGAAAATCCAGGTCTGGAAGCTGGCGAAGAAAACCCCAGGTCAGAGCCAGACTGTGATTTTCCTAGCCAGGCTGACCCTAGTCAGGGAAATCCGGCGCATAAGAAAACCAATTCCTCCTGCGGAGCAGAAGACCATCTCTCTCCCACCAGTCACACAGGCGACGGGTCGGAGTCGGGAGGAGGGAGAGAGACGGCTGCGCCGGAGGGCAACCCCCATCCGGCTGCTGCTGAGGTGCCCGCTCCGCGTGAGGGGCAGGACGGCGACGGGGAGGGCTCAGAGGTTCTGTCGATGCTGCTGGGCCTGCCGGGCCGGATGCACCAAGACGATGGGCTGGATCTGCTGCCGCTGGCCGTTGCCGCGGTGGCGGCAGGATGGACTGTGGCCGGGTTGCGGGAGTACCTGGCGCGCCGGTGCGACCCGGAGCGTGTCTTCGACGTGGCGGCGATCTACCGCAGGCACCTGAAGCGGCTGCCGCAGGCTCCCGCGGCAGGTGTGGGAAGTCACCGGGCGGCGGCTGCGCCGGAGTGCGGCAAGTGCAACGGGTCCGGCCTCGCCGAGGACCCGGAGACGTTCTTGCCGGTCGGTCCGTGCGAGTGCCGCCGTGCGCCCGCCATCGCGGCCGCGTCCTGACTGCCTGACCCTCCCCGCGCAACAGCAGCGGCCGGTAACCCTGCCCGGCCCGGCCGCTGCCCGAATCTCGTGAACGGAGATCCACCATGAGCGTAGCCATTCCCGCCCCCGCCAAGTCCGGCGAGGGACTCGACCCCCACGGCTTCGAGCGCGTCCCGCCGCAGGAGCTGGAAGCCGAGCAGTCCGTACTGGGCGGCATGCTGCTGTCGAAGGACGCGATCGGCGACGTCGCCGAGATCCTCCAGGGCCCAGATTTCTACCGGCCGGCGCACGAGACGGTGTACCGGGCGATCCTCGACGTCCACGCGAAGGGCGAGCCCGCCGACCCCATCACGGTGGCCGCCCACCTGACCAAGACCGGCGAGCTGGTCAAGATCGGCGGTGCCCCGTACCTGCACACGCTGGTCCAGCAGGTGCCCACCGCGGCGAACGCCGAGCACTACGCCGAGATCGTCTACGAGGCATCCGTCGCGCGGAACCTGGTCACGGCGGGTGCGGACATCGCGGCTGGCGGCTACGCCCGCGACGGTTCCGCCGATGAGCTTGTCGAGCGCGCGCAGGAACGCCTCTACGGCGTCGTGCGACAGCGTGGTGACGACTCGCTGCTGGACGCCTCACACGGCCTGGACGCAACGTTCGACGCCATCGAGGCGGCGGGGAAGCGCAAGCCCGGCGAACTGACCGGCGTGCCGACCGGGTTCACCGATCTGGACAGCCTGACCCTGGGGCTCCAGCCCGGCCAGTTGGTCCTGATCGCCGGGCGCCCGGCCATGGGCAAGTCCACGCTGGGCCTCGATATCGCTCGGGCCGCGAGTCTCAAGCACAAGCTCCACAGCGCGTTTTTCTCCCTGGAGATGAGCCGCCTCGAACTCCACATGCGGCTGTTGTCCGCAGAGGGACCCGTCGGCCTGCACCACATCCGCTCCGGCCAGCTCGACGACGCGGCCTGGGCGCGCCTGGCCAAAGCCAAGACCACGGTCGACGGCGGGAACCTGCTGCTGGACGACTCCCCGGAACTGACCGCCATCTCGATCCGGACCAAGGCCCGTCGGCTCAAGCAGCGCGGGAAGCTCGACCTGGTCGTCATCGACTACCTCCAGCTGCTCCAGTACGGAGGCGGCCGCCGACCCGAGTCACGCCAGCAGGAAGTCTCCGACATCTCCCGCCAGCTCAAACTCATGGCCAAAGAGCTCCAGGTGCCCGTCGTCGCGCTCTCCCAGCTCAACCGCGGACCTGAGCAGCGCACCGACAAGAAGCCGCAGGTATCCGACCTGCGCGAGTCCGGATCGCTGGAACAGGACGCCGACATGGTGATCCTGCTCCACCGCGAGGACCAGTACGAGAAGGAGTCACCGCGTGCGGGGGAAGCCGACTTCATCGTCGGCAAGCACCGCAACGGGCCCACCGCGACCATCACCACCGCGTTCCAGGGCCACTACTCGCGCTTCGTGGACATGGCGCACACCTGATATCACCTTGTAGGTTCTCAAATCGCGTGTCATTTTCTCAGCCGCCGTGTCATCTGGATGGCATTTATGACACCCCCGTGAGTGCAGCGCAGGTCAGAGACTCGCCGCTTCGGGCGGATCAGCCCGGAGCGGCGAGAAAATGACACGGAGCTGAGACTCCACCAGATGACATGGCGTGAGACGCCCGAGGAACACCCAGTTCAGAGGCCCGGCAGATGACACGGGCCGCGAGAACCTACACCATGTGGGATCTCAAATCCCGTGTCGGAATCTCACGACCAATGTCGGATCGACATCGGATACGACACCGGCCGTGAGACCGCCCAGGTCAGAGGACCGGCGGCCCGAGCCCCTCCGCGCGGACCTTCGAGGATCCGACACGGTCGTGAGACTCCAGCGTCCGACACGTCGTGAGACTGCGGATGAAGCCGCAGGTCATGGCGGCGGCATCCGACACGAGCGGCGAGAACCTACACGATGTAAGTGCCTCCGTAGAGCGCCTGTGCTCCGCTCTGAGCACCCCACGACCGCCCCCGGCCTCCCAGGTCGGGGGCGGTCGCGTTTGGCCTGGAGATCGCCGTACAGCGCCTCTTGCGAGTTGTGGTCAGGGTTGACCATGGTCCTGACCAGCGTGGTCAGGACCATCTCGGCAGCAGCCTGGCGGACAGTATGGATCAGCGAAGTCCCGCGGCTGCGGCACTAGATTGAACGCCTGACCAGGGGCAGTTGTTCTAGGGGGTAGGCCGTGGATGCCGGTGGCGAGAACGAGATTCGGCCGGGACGGTCCGCGCGGCCGCCCGCATTCCCCCCGGTGCCCTCCGTGCCCCCGCAGGTTTCGGGTGTGCCGCCGCGCCCAGACGGGGCCGGTTTCCTGGCGTGGCTGCGTGCTCCCCGGCCGGAGACGGCACTGGGGATATGGCGGCTGGGGCACCGGCCGCGCGCGGTCACGGAGCCGGAGTTGGTACCCACTCAGCAGCTCATGGTCGGGGCGCTGCTCGCGGTGCTGTGCGGGTGGCTGGCGTGGTCGGCGCTGTGGAACGGCTACCTCGGCGGGTGGTGGCTGGTCCCGCTGGAACTGTTGCTGCCTGACTCCTGGCTGCACAGCGGCAGCGAGGCCGTGACCGTCATCGTCTACTACGGCTACTACGCCGTGATCGCTGGCGGGCTCCTGGCTGCGGTGATCCGGATGGGCCGCTGGCCCGAGGTATGGCGGCGCTACGTCACCCCGCGTATCGCCCGCCCCGCACCGCTGCCGGAGGCGCCGCCCCCGGCCGAGGATCCGGCGGCATGGCCGCAGGTGCGCGCTGCCGGAGCTCCGGACGCCGCGGACCGGCTTGCCGCTGATGCTCGGCTCGGGCTGATGCGCGACGTCGACCACGTGCGGATCGAGCGTGCGTGGCAGTCCGTGCGCTCCGGTCGGCACGTCTTCGCCGATTTCACCCGCGCCGTCCTCGCGGACGGCGCCGCCGCCTGCGCGCATCCCTCCGGCGCGCGTGACCTGACCGCCCGCAGCGCACACCACGACCTGATCACCTCTCAGGTACGCCTGGGCACCGCGGCCGACGACGACCGCAACCCGTACCGGTACCGGGCCGCAGGCCTCGCGGTCGGGCCGGAACTGCTCGGTACCTCCCTGCTCGTCGTCGGTCCCGCCGGGTCCGGGAAAACCCGTCAGGTGGTGTGGCCGGTGGCGGAGTCGCTGTGCCTGCAAGCCCTCGCCGGGCGAGCGGCCGTCGTGGTGGTGGGCGCAGCCGGCGCCGGGCTCGGACGGGCCGAGGACTACGACGTCGTCGTGCGGATCGGCCACCCGGACTCGGCTTTCGACCTCGACCTGTACGGCGGCACGCACGATCCGGATGAGGCGGCGGCGGTCCTCGCTGAGGCGCTTGTCGGTGACCTCGCGGACCCGCACCCGGGCAGTGGGAGCCGCCGTGCGGCAACCGTGCTGGGCCAGCTCCTCGGGCCCTTCCACGCGGTGCATGGGCGGTTCCCGTCCGTGCCGGAGCTGCGGGATCTCCTGGAGGGCTCGACTGCCGCGCTCGGCGCGCTGCGCGCCGCCCTGGCCGAGGCCGGTGAGGAGATGATGCTGCGGGAGCTCGACGCCCGCGAACGCCAGGCGGGCGCACCCGGTGATGCGGCCGGGCCCCTCGCCGACCGTATCGCCCTCCTCGACCGCCCCCTGTTCGCGAAGTTTTTCGACGTCACGGGTGCGGGCCGGCCGTTCTCGCTCCGCGCGCTGGACCACCCGGTCCGGGTCCGGATCGATCTGCCGGAGCGCGGCCACGCCGACGCGTCCCACATCCTCGCCCGCCTGGTCCTGGCCCAGTTTCAGGCGAGCGTCGCCCTGCGCGCGGACCGCAGCGTGTTCGCCGCTCTCGTCATGGACGACGCGTCGATGACGATCAACCCGGAAGCCGTACGCGGCCTTCAGCAGTTGCGCTCGGCGAACGCGGGGGCGGTGCTGGCTCTGCGCGGCCTCGATGGCGTCGCGGCCCCGCTGCGCGGTCCGCTGCTCGGTGCGGTCGGCTGTCGCGTGGCGTTGTCCGGCCTCACCCCGTGGGACGGAAAGCAGTTCGCTGAGGCGTGGGGCAAGGAATGGATCGAGACCACGGACACCACCGACCGGCAGATCATCGCCGAGACAGCGGGCGGTAAGGCCATCCACATTTTGCGGCGCGCGATCACCGGAAAAGCCCCACAGCAGCACTCGGTGACCACACGGAAGGTAGAGCGCGAGCGGTGGTCCGCCTCCGAACTCGCCCACTCGGTGCCACCCGGCCACGCGGTGCTCTCCCTGACGTCACTGAGCGGTGAGCACACGCCCCCGCTCCTGGTGGACCTGCGCAGCTAGGCCCGTTTTCAGAGAGGCAACAGGCAACTTCAGGGAGGCAACAGGCAACTGCTACCGCCGCACCCGCAGGCCCGGAATTGTGGTTCGCATGCAGACCACATACCCGGATGGGGGCGGCTCCGTAGCCGCTGTCATCGGCTCACGTGAGGCCTCCCGGGGCCCCATGACGCACTGCGCTTTCTGTGAGATCGCCACCGGGCAGGCGCCCGCGACCATCCTGCGCGAATGGGATGATGCGCTCGCCATCCGGCCGCGCGGCGGCGTCAATGACGGGCACACGCTCGTCATCCCGCGCACCCATGTCGCGGACGCCATCGAGGACCCGGACGTCACCGCCGACGCCGTACGCCGCGCCGCGCAGTACGCGGCCGAGATCGGCGGTGCCGAACTGAACCTCATCACCAGCGTCGGGCCGAACGCCACGCAGACGGTGTTCCACCTGCACTGGCACATCGTTCCGCGGGTCAGGGCCGACGGTCTGCCGCTCCCGTGGACGCCGCAGCAGGCCGCCCGGAAGGCAGCCGCCCGGTGAGCGGCAGCGTGCGCATCGTGTGGGCGCGCGAGACCCTGCCCGCCGCTGGACCCTCAGTTTTTCTCGCCGGACCGACACCCCGCCTCGGTGGGGACGTCGAGTCGTGGCGCCCCTCCGCCGTCAAGGAGCTCGCCGCACAGTGGACCGGCAAGCAACCGCTCACCGTACTGACGCCCGAGTCCCGAGGCGGCAAGCGCGCCAAGCACTACGACGACCAGGTCGAGTGGGAGACGGACGCCCGCGCGCACGCGGGTGCTGTCCTGTTCTGGATCCCCCGCGACCTCGTCGCACTGCCGGGGTTCACGACGAATGTCGAATTCGGACTGGACGCCCCCACGGGCCGCGCCGTCCTCGGCTGCCCGCCCGACTGCCCGAGCCCGGAGCGCAACAGGTACCTGATCTACGTCGCCGGGAGGTTCGGCGTACCGGTGTGCACCACCCTGACCGGCACAGCGGCTGCGGCCCTCGCTCTGGTATCCGTCAAGGGCTGACACCAGCGTCGGCTGTGGTCGGTACCACCGCCGCCCGGGGCCGCCAGGTGCCTCCCGGAGCCGTGAACAACCGCTGCTCGAAGTCGTGAACAAAGCCACACTCAGCTACCGAGTACGTACGCCCCAGAGCTCAGAAACGCCGGAGCCCCGGGACCACTGGTCCCGGGGCTCAGATGCTGTACGCGCAGCAGCAGCAAGCGCCGCCAGCCCTACTTCGGCGTGAGTGCGGCGGGCGGGGTCTTCCCGTCCGCGGACCAGCCCGCGGCCACATTGAGCGCGGCGTCGCGTTCCTCGATCTCCTCATCCAGCAGGTACAACTGGCCGAACGGGTCGGGCTCCTCGACCTGGTGCCCCAAGGCCTTGCGCCGGAGGCGGTGACGGCGCAGCTCCTGGACATAGCCCTTGCAGGAACGCGGGTCGTGCTGGCTGGTGGGCCAGGCGGAGGCCTGCGCGCACCACACGCAGTGGACGGGGCGGTTGACCCGCCGCCAGGCGGCGCCGGCGAGCAGCGTGAGGACCGAGCCGAGCACGACGCCGAGCATCATTTTTTGCCTCCGTCCTTGGGCTTGGGCGTGCGCTGTGAGTGGGCGCTCATGCCCCCTGCGACCGAGTTCGGCGCTTTCTGCGACCCCGAGTTGGTGCGGCCGCCACCGTCACCGCCACCGCCGCGGTTGCTGTGGGTCTGGATGCCGCGCATCACTCCCGTGGTCGCGGACGCGCCACCGGTGATGGCCCGTGCGGCAGTGCCGGAGGTACGGGCCACCGCACGGGCGATCTGGATGCCGTCGCCGAAGGCGGGGACTTTCGAGACCAGGGCGACGGAGACGCCGAGCGCGATGACAGTGACGCCGAGACCGGTGATCACGGGGCCGTGCTCGCCGGTGCTCTCCATGACGGCCGCCAGGCCGAGGATGATCACCACGATGGGCTCGATGAGGATCAGCATGACCATGCCGCCGGCCCACTTGCGGACCTTGCCCCACAGGTCCTTGTCGACGAGCCCGCTGTAGACGACGACGCCGAGCAGCGCGCCGACGTACAGGGCGAGCGCGCGCATGACGAGCAGCAGCCACAGGGCGCCGCACAGCGCGATCGTCAGGAGTGAGGCGAGGATCAGGATGATCGGCCCGCCGCCGATCTTGTCGTCAGTCAGGTTCGAGCCCAGGGTGGCGAACAGCCCGCCGGGCTTTCCGCCGATCGCGGATACCAGCACGTCGGTGACGGCCGAGACGGCGCCAATCAGCGTGTAGAGAATCAGCGGGGTGAATGCCGTGGCGGCCACGGCCAGCCACAGCAGACTGACGGCCTCGCTGATCGCGGTGGTAAGCGGCACACCGCGAATCGCGCGCTTCGCGACGGCCAGGAGCCACAGCACCAGGACCAGGATCGTGGAGGCGGCGAAGACTACCGCGTACTGACGCAGGAACCCCCCGTTTGTGATGTCGACGGAGTTCCGGTTGGCGATGAGATGGCCGAGCTGGGTGGCGGTCCAGTTGGCCGCCTTGGCTACCGAGTGCGCGAAACCGGTGAGCGGGTCAACGGACTCCGGCAGCTTCCCGCCGCCGGAGCCGCCGCCCTTGCAGAGATCTTTGGACGGGCCCGCGACGGAGTCGCAGGGATCAACGAGCAGCATCGGGCCTCCGCGCGGCGTGTTCCGGGTGCGTGTGCACGGTCGGGTGTCCCCCCTTGGTGGTTACGGTCCGATGCCCAGTGGGCGGCGGTCTGTCACCGGATCATCATGCCTCCCCAGCCGCTCAATCCGCGTGCTGTTGCGCGCCCCCATGAAGGGACCTGACATCCCTTCATTTCCGCACGGAGCGGGAGTTGGTCACGCAACCGGCTGTGTTCCTACGCCCTGTGAGGTTTAACTTGCTACAAGTGATCGATGTGACGCGTGATGTGGCGCCTGGTCTGCGGGTTCTCGGGGGACCCGCAGAAGCCGCCCGTGGAGGGACAGTTGGATGACGGACAGAGAGGCTGACGCCGGTACGGGCCCCGGCCCGGTGAGCCAACCACTGCCGCCCGAAGTCCCGGCGCCCCGCCCGGAATCCGCCCCGGCCCTCGACCCCGAGCAGCCGGCCCCGGCCCCGGCCCCGGCCGCGGACACCGATCCCGCCCCGGATACCGGTACTGCCGCACCGGCACAGGACTGGTGGCGCACGCCGCCGCCTCCCGATGACGCCGACCAGCCGTCGCCGGGCGCGCCTGGCCCCGACTCGGACGGCCCGGGGCAGGGGCGCTGGGAGGGTGTGCGCGAGGAGTGGCGCGACACCTGGGCGACCCACGGCCAGGACGGTGTGCAGGCGGCGCACGAGATCGGCGCGCAGATCGGCGAAGCGGTCGCAGCGCATCTGCCGGACCCGCACGCAGCCGCCGACCGGCGCGGCCTCGATATCCGCTGGCTGCTCCTGAAATACAACATCCCGGGCATCGCTATCGCGTTGCTGGTGACGTGGGGCGGCCACAGTGCCGCATACCGCATGACGCAGTCAGTCGCGCATGAAGGTGCGTTCGCTCCGCTGGGCTGGGTGCTCATGGGCGGTCTCGTCCTGGGCGCTTTCATGATGCTGCCTATCGGGAGCTGGCTGGGCACGGCGTTCGCGGGACTCGTCTCCACGATGGTCCGAGGACTGTCGACTCTCATTGCACGTGCCTGGAGTACCCCGTACATCGGCTATCTGCTGCGCCTGGCGGTAGCGGTCGCGGTGTGGAGTTTCGTCATTGCTGTCGTGCGCCTGCTCGGGCGCATGGTGATTCATTTCCTGACAGGAGCCTGATTCATGAATACCGCAGGAGCAGCCGCCGGGGGTATCGGCGCGGTCGCTCTGGGCCTCGTCGTTCTCTTTTACCAAATCGGCCGCTGGCGAGGCGGTGACCCGACACCAAAAATGCATTTTTTCGGGGGAGTTGCTCTGGCGGCCCTGCTTTTCCTGGGCGGCGGAATTCTCGGCACGATGGGCGGCGCGGCCGCGGCCTTGGGTGACGGAGTCGGTACGTACGCACTGGAAAACGCGACCGGTGCCGTAGCTGGGGCCAGCCACCGGGCCGCGATGACCGGCGGCGAGAAAATCGGCGTGAGCGGCTCCATCGTCGGGCTGTGCCTGCTGGCCCTCTACGCGGGACTGATCAAGTCCGGCCGGGCCGACCTCAAGCAGCCGGTGATCCGCGGGGCGCTGGTCGGAGTGTGGCTAGGCGCGTCCGCAGGATTGATCGGGATGGCCCTGGGCCTGATCCGGACGTCCGGCAACACGGTCGGCGACATCCTTTTGCACAGCATCTGAGAGTGGGCACGTGGTGAGCGGGGAGCAGCGGGACGGCCTGGCGGCGGGGATGCGGCATCTGCGCGCGGAGTGGGGCCGGTGGTGGCGCACCGAAGATCTGACGGACACACACATCGCCCACCGGGTCCTGAATGACCAGTACCGCACCTGGCAGCGCCAGAGGCAGCGGAATTCTGCCGAGGTCCAGCAGAACATCAGCTTGCTGAAAGACCAGCAGAAGCAGCAGACGTTCGCGCAGATGCAGCAGATGCAGATGCAGCGCACCGGCCGCGGGCGGTTCTACGGCGGGAGCTACGGCGCTTCCCCGATGATCTCCTACCGGATGATGCAGTGGGCCAGCCTGCAAATGCGCATGGGCCAGGCGGAGTTCCGCCACCTGGAGGTCACTCCGAGCATGCTGGCGATCGGGTACGGGCACGTCCGCTCCCGCCGTCACCTCGCGGCCGCCTGCTGGCTGCTGGGCCTCGCGGCCGCGTGGGTGGCCCTGTGGGTGCTCTCCGCTCTCGCCGGGCTCCTGGTCACCGTGGCGGCCGCCACGGTGTTCACCGTCGTGGCGTGGGCCAAGGGCCGCAACCCGGTGCCCCGCCGGCCGCCGGTCCAGAAACTGCTGTTCGTCCCGCCGGCACCGCCCGCGCACACCGAGCTGGCCGACCCGGACCCGGAGCCGTTCCCGATCCGGGAGGCGGGCACCAACCCCCGGGTGGCCCGCGAGGCCGTACGCCTGGCCTTGAAAAAAGAGGGCGCGAAAGTTTCCGAGGTTGGCGTACCGGAGTCCACGGCCTACGGCTGGCGAGTCCCGCTGGTGCTGGAGTCAGGCACGGCCGCCCATCTCGTCGGGACCCTCAAATTCATGGCAACAACCCTGCGGGTGGGGGAGTCCCGGGTCCTTGCCCAGCGCGCCAACCCGGACGACGCGGCCATGATGAACCTCCGGGTGCTCACCCGCGACCCGTTCGCCGACCCGCTGCCCTACCCGGAGCGCCCGCCGCTCTCCTGCACCATCACCAACCCCGTCAGCCTCGGGCTGTCCCTGGAGGGTGAGACCACGCCCGTGGTGCTGGGCGGACAGCACGTGATCATCGTGGCGGACACGGGCGGCGGAAAGACGGCCATGACGCAGGCGATCGCCGAGTACGTCACCGCCTGCCACGACGCCGTCGTGGTCGACATTGATCCGGCGAAACGCGGGCTCAAGGCGCTGGCCCCCATGGCCGTCAAGACCGCGCGCACCCCCCAGGAAGCCGAAGCGGTTCTCGAATCGCTGCTCGCACGGTCCAGGGCCCGCATCGCCTCGATGCCCGCGACACAAAACACCTGGCTGCCCACCGGGACCGGACCCGCCATCATCGTGGTCGTGGACGAGTTCCCGAAGCTGAGCGCCCGGGGCAAGCAACTGGCGGTGGATCTGCTGCGGGAAGGGCGGGAAGCGATGATCACCCTGGTGATCATCACGCAGGACGCGACCAAGGACGTCCTGGGCGACGCCATCGCCGATGTGCCCGGGGTCCGGATCATGATGCCCTGCCGGGCCGCGGACGTCCCGCTGGTCGTGGGGCAGGCCGACGCGATCTCACGCGGCTGGCTGCCCCACCACCTGGTCCCCAGCCCCGAACCCGGGTTCCCGGCCGACGCCGGACACTTCTATGCCATCACCCCACGACACCGCGAACCGATGCTTCGCTACGTCTCACTGCTCGCCCCAGAGGAAGCTGCCCGCCGTACGACGGAGCGCATCGCAGCCGGCCTCCCCACCCTCGATCCAGCCCCCACCGCCGCGCCCGCAGCCGGCGCCACGCCCGCAGCCAGCGCAGCACCCGAGATCGCCCGGCTGCTGCTCGACGCGTTCGCCACGCACGGTGATCCCGAAGTGCTGACCATCGCGCAGCTCGCCGACTGTCTCGTCAAGGCGAACCCGGCCGTGTGGGGCAAGTGGGACGGCAAGCCGAACCGGCGGATCATGGTCGGCCGCACTATCCGGGCCCAGCTGAAGGCGGCCAAGCTCGACATCCCCTCGGGCCGTCTCGAAACCGACCCCCAACGCCCCACGGTGTACCGGCTGGCCGACATCCAAGGCGCCCTGTCGTGATGTGTCGCCGACGTGTCAGTGTCCTGTCCTGGTGCGTCGGCGACGTGCCCGGACGTGGCGCCCGACGTGCCCGATGTGGCACTCGCGTGCTCGGCGATGCGTCGATGCGTCAGCCGTCGACACATCACAACCACGTGGTGACCTGCGACGACGCATCAGACACATCAATTCGACACCCCCGCCTGGAGAGCCGATGGCCCCGCACAATCCAGCACAGCACCCGAAAATCGCGGCCGACGCACTCAACCGCATGGTCCAGGACGTCAGGACCGGGCGGGCGGAGTGGGCCCACCCCCACACCGTCCGCCAGGCCGTGGACGACCTCACCCGGCTGTCCGACGCAATGGCCACCGCCGTACAGCAGATGACAGCCGCGCTCGCCCAGCTCGGTCACGGATCACTGCCCCACCAGAGACAGAGCGCCGCCGCGCTCCACATGGCCGGACAGGCGGCCACGACCGCAGCAGCACAACTTCGGCTGGCTCGCCGTGGCATGCACTGAACGTCACCCCGAAACAGGAAGTGTGCGGGCTCGTTGACCTGGTATGACAATTGAGCCGCTGCCCCCCGAGGGCACGTCACTGGCAGATCTGCACGACCAGCTCGCTCAGGTCCTGGACGCGGTCCCCGCGATGGGGCGCACGCGCGTGATGCTGGGGCCCCTCCCGTGGTCCGGGGAAATGACGGATGAGACGCCCGGCCTCGTCGTCCTACTACCGGGCTGAGCGAGGGCTCAAAGGCCCGTGGTAAGCGTCGTGGTAAGCCCATCCGGACGGGCTTACCACGGGTCCGGGGCCGTTTCACGGCCGTGGTTGATCGGGTCCGAGCACGCCTCGGTCGCGGAGCTCCTGGAGATCCTCCGTCCCGCCCGGCCGGTACAGCGGCGCGGCCGCGACATCCGCCTCGGCCGCACGGACACGCGGCGCCGCAGCGCTCGTGCTGATGTCGGACGGCAGGGCGGCAGAGGCCTGGGGACCGTGGCCCAAAGGCCGGCGCGTGGTGGTCATGCCGGTGATCGTACGGAGCACCACCCCTCCCCACGGACTGTGTACTGCGCACTGCACGGCGGACCGCGCTGCGCACTGCGCTACAGGCTGCGTCACTGCCCGTAGCGAAGACACATCACCCCAGCTCAGAGCAGGCCGGGCCTGCGGGCGCTGCGCGCAGCTCTTCTTCTCAGGGTCGCCGCGCCGGGGGCACGGCTCCGCGTATGCGGGATGCGCATACGCGGTGGGTTGTCAGTGGTGGCGCTTAGGCTCCGGACCTGTGGCAAAGCAGAAGCCTGACTCTGAGCTCTCCGCAGTAGAGCGTTTGCAGATGCTGCAATTTCACCTCCGGTGTCAGCTCCGGGAGGTGGCGCGGACCCGTGAGTGGATCGAGATCGAGGAGCGCCGGGTCCAGGAGGAGCGGCACCGGCAGGAGCGTGCCGCTCAGCCGCCCCCGGAGTGGGTCGCGCAGAACGGTGTCGGCTCGGGCCCGCCGACGATCCACACGACGCTCGGGGACTCGGCGAACACGTGCTGGGACGCGGAGGTGGACTATGCCCGGGTGCGGCCGATCACCCGGGAGCAGGCACGGCGCGCGCTCACCGAGGAGGGCGCGCAGGCATGTATCCAGTGCCGCCCGGACACGGTGCTCGGACTGCCGTGATCGGGCGAGGCCCGGTTCGCCGGACATGAAGCTGCTAGTACTACGTCGTTCCCGCCTCGGGCGGGCGCGGCGGGATCATTCCGTTGAGCAGTGCGCGGGTTATCCGTAAGTGAGAATGATTCACACGCAATTTTAATTCGGATCAGGAAAAAGGGCCCCGCTATAAAGGGCGGGGCCCCTTTTCATGCGCGTTTACCAGTCACGTTCGGGGCCGCAATTAAGAGCGCTTTTCGCATCGGCGGCGAGCACCCATTCTTCGCGTTCGGGGCCGCCTATCAATACCAAGCGTCCTCGCGAAGGGCAGGACAGCCGCAAGCACATGTACAACCCCCACCGCATGACGGGCATTCATCGCAGCAGAAGTGCTTGCAGCAGACGCTACACGGATATGCTCCGCAATCCTCACACTGATATTGGGTCTCGATTTCGTAGAATTCACTTGCCGTCATGAGGGTTTCTTCCTTTCAGAAGGGGTCAGATTGGTGTAGACCGGTTGACTGTTGGTCAGGCGGGGTGTGTGGCGCCCGGGTTGGGGCTGGCCGGGGGCGGGGTGCCTTGACGTGGTGTCAGGGATGAGCGCATACTGTAACGGAAGCGGCCGGGGGATGGGAAGCCGCGGGGGACTGGCATCGAGGACCAGGGCCACGGAGGCAAGGCCGGGGGACACCCTCTGACCAGCACAAACAGACGGACGGCCACCCTCTCCCGTAGCCAGCCAAGGTCAGGCCGGAGGCCGGACCGATGGGCCGAAGGCCCAGCATCGTCACCGAAGGTGATGATGCCTCAGGGCGCCGAAGGCGACCAAGGGGGCGGAGCTCCCGGCATCCTTGACGGCCCGTAGGGTCCGTCGCGTCGT
>NZ_CP109451.1:300000-554737 GCF_041438865.1 Streptomyces sp. NBC_01471 | reverse complement strand
CCCGGAGACACGACGCGACGGCCCTACGGGCCGTCAAAGATGCCGGGCGCTCCGCGCCCTTGGCGCCTTCGGCGCTTGAAGCGTTGTCACCTTCGGTGACACCGGGCCTCCGGCCCGAAAGGTCCGGCCTCCGGCCGAACCTGGCTGGCTATGTGTGACGGTGGCTCAGGAGGTGTGTTTGTGTGGGGAGTTGGGGGTTTCAGTGGCCTCGTCTCCATGGGTGCAGGTTGCCGGTGTTGGCCGGCGTCCACTCCGTGGCCGCTCTTCAACTACCCTACCGTCACATTATGCAGTCGATCTATACCCGAGACAAGACTCCCCTCGACCGGGCAGCGAAGCCGCGATGAGCACACTTGATATACCATCAAGTGGTCTAGTCCACTGACTATTCCCTACCGAAGCGGGACGACGTGACGACAGGCCAGGTCCGATCTGCACCACGCCGTCCAGGACAGACACACGGTGGAGTCACCAACAACGCATCATCTCGATGACATCACCAGCCAACCCCCAGGCCAGACACCCACGGCTATCCGACAACACCTGCTACAACCCCAACGCCACCCATTACTCAGACCCGCAAGTGGGCGACCACACAGTCGAGCACAGCCACTGCTGGTAGCTGACAGCCTCGAAGCTGGGACCCAGGCAGCCGTCATACCACTGCACTTGGGGCGTTACAGATAGTTTGCGTTATGTATGCCGCTTCGGATCGGACCGGGCTGGCAGTGGCGGGCGTAAGCGGAAGTCTCCGGCGAAGTCAGTCAGGTACGGCACCAGAAGGCCGTCGCCAACGCCCATGCCAAGAACGCGGTGGAGGAAGCCGCCACCGCCAAAGCCCTCGCCGACAAGGCGGCGGATGACACCAAGGCCGCCTACCAGTCCGCCGCCAACGCCGCCGGATACGCGGCCGACGCCCGCACCTACGCCAAGGAGGCCCTCGGCTACGCAGCCGACGCCGCTACCGCAGCATCCAAGGCCACCGCATCACTGGCCCGCACCATCACCTACGACAGCAAAGCCACCGCCGGCGCAGCAGCCGCCGACACGGCGGCAGGCCGGGCCGAGAGCTACGCCAAGGACGCCCGCGACTCCGCCGACCAAGCAGCACTCGACGCCTCCGCGGCACGCACCGCCGCCACCCTCGCAGAACAGGACGCGACGGACGCACGCGCAGCGGCCGACCGCGCCGACACCGCAACGACCGAAGCCGAACAGGCCGCGAAGGACGCCGACAAATACGCCAAGGACGCCCAAGCAGCAGCCGACAGGACCGAAAAAGCGGAGGCTGGCAAGGGCCGCTCCGAGGGTTCCGGTACGGGCATTCCCAGTGTGTTCGCCGTTCCAGACGAGTCCACCGTCGAGATCGTCAGCTCCAAACAGATCGGCACGTGCCCGGGGATGCCGGAGGCCGGCTTCCAGGACTGTAACGCTGTGTACGACCTGGTCGTCACCTACGAGGCTGACTTCTACCTGTGCACCGACGGCCAGGCCCAGGCCACAGCCGCCGGATGCCCGAAATCGGCATGGACGTTCCTCCAGCGGTCGACGCTGAAGAACATCAAGATCGACGGCTGGACTCACACATTCTCCGGCAAGGACATCGTCCGCGCCGGATGGCAGAGCCTCTTCGGTGATGTGGCCGGATCGATCCTGTTCTCCTTCTTCGCCGAAGACCTGATGGACTGCTGGCACGGCAGCAAGACCGCCTGCGCCTGGAGCCTCGCCACGTATGTCCCGGTAGAAGGGCTGCTCTCCCCGATCGCCCGCGCCGTCACGGCCCTCGACGCGTCTGTCAGGACCGGTATCGGCTTCACCGAGGCGTGGAATGCCCTTCGCACACTCCACCTCTCGGACGAAGCTGTCGCCGGGATCGGTGCGAAGGCGATCCCGGAGCTAGAAAGGGCGTGCGCCAAGGGGACGGTCACCACCGCCGCCCTCACAAACGCCATCAGGGCAGCAGGTGGCGGAGGAGGCTACTGTGCGTGGCTGGTCCTGGGTGGCCCGGGTCGGTGGATGCCTGCGACGGAGTCCATGGCCGATGCCGACCGTGCCTACGAGCAGTTGGTGACGAACGGGGTCCCGTCAGGCATCTCGTACAAGGTCGCTGCAGACACACCGAGCGGTTTCGTTAAGTTTGACGGCTTCCAGAACGGAACTCTCATAGACGCTAAGAACCTGCACTACTCCGCGTCGATGATCCGCGCGGATGGGAAACTGGTGTTTCCCACGAAGGAGACTAAGGCAATAGTGAAACAGGTCGCGGCAGCGAAAGGGACGCCCATCGTGTGGTACATGTCCGACGAGGAAACTCTGTATGCCCTGAAGCAATGGGCGCTTGACATAATGTCAAGGGGATCGAGTTCGTTCTCAGGGTGGGGCCGCAGAAGTGAGCTACGGTCTAAGCCTTTATAAGTTCGAGGGCGGCGCGCCGGTCGAGCCGGAAATGCAGAAGGTTCGGGCGATCCTTTCGCCCTACTACGCCGCACCTGAGAAAGTGACTGGCCCTGACAGTGAGTTCTGGATCCGCGCTGCCGACGGCAGCGAGGTCGAGGTAGATGTCAGTGGCTGTGTTATCGGTATCGAGCGCCCGGAGGTCGGCAAGGTGTGGGAGATCATTATTGAGCTGGCCGACCGGGTCAGTGGAACTGTTTTCCTTCCCAGCGGCACATTCTTGTGCCGTGAGGACGTGAGGGCACAGCTCCCCGAGGGTATGGAGAGCGATTCCGTTTTCGTTCAGGAGATCACTCTCGAAGCCTTTGAGAGCGTCGCGGGCCATTCGACCAGGCGGTGAGATGACGTCGACGCGCTGGCCGCACTATCTACCTACCGTTCAGGGTAAAGGTGTGGCCAGCGAAGCTGGTCAGTACAGCGGCGGCCTTCACGTGTCCGCCAGCACCCGTCGCCAGCGTAGAGACCGGTGGCGCCGGGTGCCCTCGGCCCGCAACTGCTGTTCGCCCAGAACTTGACGGCTGCTGGCGGCGGGGTCGGCGCGGGCTGTGCTCGCGCGTCGCTCACCGCAGCCTGACCGCCCACGCAGGAGAGCCCACCCGTGCAGAAGACCGCGCTGACGCCCTACGCCCACCTCCCCCGATCGCACCACGACCGCCACGTCCTGACCAGTACCGTCGACGTCTTCGGCGCCGCCCACTGGCTGCTTACCGAACGCGCTCCGCAGCCCGGCGGCGATGTTCTGCCCTTCGACACGCTGGTCGTCTCCGTCCAGCCGGACGGCGACGTCGAACTCACCGAGCTGAGCGCCGTGCGGGCCCGCTGGCCGCACCTGGACCGCCTGCCCGACGGCAGGTTCGTCGCCGCCGCGTCTCGCGCCCGCCGGTACGAGGACGCGAACCAGGTCCAGATCTTCGACGCCCTCGGCCGCGAGACCTTGTCCTTCTCCGTCGGGGACGCCATCGAGCACCTGCTCGTGGACGAAGCCGGCCATATCTGGGTCGGGCACTTCGACGAGAACCCGGCCGGAATCCGCCGCTGGAACGCCACAGGCCGACTCGTCTGGACGTCAGACGACGCCCACATCCCCGATCTCTTCGACTGCTACGCCCTGAACGTGTCGGGCACCACCGCCTGGGCGTGCCCATACACGGACTTCCCGCTCGTCGAGATACGCCCCAACCGCCCCGACCAGCCCGTGACGGTGCGGGCGAACAGCGTACGAGGCGCCAAAGCGGTGGCCGTCCACGGCGGGCGGGTCGCCTTCTACGGCGGCTACGGCGAGGAGCGGGACCGACTCGCCCACGGAGAGCTCACCGAAACGTCCGTCGAGCCAAAGGAAGTCGGCCTGCTCAGCCTGCCCGATGGCCCTGCCCCCGGCCGCCGACGGGTCGTCAGCCGAGGAAGCAGAATCTACGTCCAGGCCGAGCCGTTCAGCGCGTGGGGCGTGTTCGACCTCAGCAGCTGATACCCAGCACTGGAAAGATCCTTTCCACCCGGTCGCCAACCATCCGGCGGACAGTCCCGCAAGGACCTTGCCGCCCAGGGAGCATCGTGCCGCCGTCCTTTGTCCACCGCATCACCAAGTACGCCCCAGCCGGCCGCGACGAGCGTGGGCACTACACCGGTGTGGAGGGCACGGTCAGCGACCACGGGCCGGTGGAAGCGGCGTGTTTGGCGGCGATCGCGGGCTTCGCGGAGGCCTCGGGTATCGACCGGCTGGAGATCCGTGAGCCCTCGGTTGGCCGGCTTCGTCCACTTCGGCGTGGAGCCGCCCGTAGAGGGACACGGCCTGGCCGGGCTCTTCCCACCCGACCTCACCGGCTACCACGACGGGGCCGAGTTCTCCCTTCCCGTGGCTCTGGAACTGGTCCGGGCGATGCTCCGCGACCGGGGCGCCTGGTGTCGGCTGAAGGCGGGGGACCTGTTCACCGTGCACGTCGGATGGGACCAGTACGTGTACGTAGGCAGCGACCGGCGCTGCACGGATGCCATGGCCCTTACACGGAAGCTCGGCCTCTTCCCAGAACCGCTGACGGCCTCGCCCTACGCGGAGGAACTTGAGGAACGGGAAGTGACGGAGGCCGCCGACGAGGGCTTCTGGGCGCGCGTGCATGTGCAGCTGGCCTCACGGCAGACGGTGCTCCTGGAGGAGGCCTCCGTCCGCAACTCCGCACGCTGGCACCGCCTCACGCCGGAGAACCTCGACGCGGTGCGCGCCGGTCTCGGGCCACGAGCTCTACTGACCGTCTGGCCCGACCTGACCCCCGGCGTCGGCGCGGTCCTCGCCGCACTTCCCGAGGAGGACTCCGAGAGCAAACGCGTCCTGGCCCTGGTGAAGGCGTTCCTCAAGGCGGGCATCCTCAGCGAGGACGGTCTGCTGCGGGTCAACGACACGGGCACCCCGCAGGGCTCGATTCTCTCGCCGTTGCTCAGCAACGTCGCTCTCTCGGTCCTGGACGAGCACATCGCCCAGCCGCCGGGAGGCGCCGGAACTGATCTCAACGGGCGTCGGAGGCGCCGACGCCGAGGTCTACCCAACTACCGGCTGGTCCGGTACGCGGACGACTGGTGCCTGATGGTTCACGGCACCAAGGCAGACGCCGAAACGCTACGCGCAGAGATCGCGGAAGTCCTCACCACGATGGGCCTGCGCCTGTCGCCGGAGAAGACTCTGATCACCCACATCGAACAGGGCCTGGACTTCCTGGCCTGGCACATCCAGCGCCACCGGAAACCAGACACCAACCGGTACTACGTCTACACCTACCCGGCCAAGAAGGCCCTGCGGGCCATCATGGCCAAGGTCAAGGCGCTGTGCCGGGAGGTCGGCACGAACCAGCCGCTCGACGCCCTGCTCGCCCGGATCAATCCGGCAGTACGGGGCTGGTGCGCCTACTTCCGACCCGGGGTGTCCTTCGCGACCTTCTCCTAGCTGCGCAACTACGTGTGGCACACGGCTTGGAGATGGGTCCAGCGCAAGCACCCCAAGACAGGCCGGAAGAAGATCTTCCGCCGCTACTGCGGTCGCAGACCATGGTGGACCGGGGAGACCCGGGAGTTGTTCAACCCGGTCACGGTAGGCACCACTCGCTACCGCTACCGGGGCCTGACGATTCCCACTCCCTGGGACGCCACGGGATATGGACCAAGAAGAAGAACAAGAAGTGCAGGGGCCCCTTCCCCGAAAGCTGCCGCCAGCGCTTCTGGATCAGCAGTAACGACGTCACTGGCATCAAGGTCCCCCCGCCGCCCCCGGCCAAGTGGGGCAACCAGAGCGCCTTCATCGTCCGCCAGGCCGTCACTGACAAAGAAACCGGCCTCGATCACCGTCTGATTCCCACCGGTACCGACCTAGCCGGCATCGTCGCGGACCACCAAGGGACCGCCCGCTGGCAGATCCTCCGCAAGGGCCCCGGGGTCTGGAACCTCAAGTCCACCAAGAGCAAGCGCCGTAGCGGTGAGTGCCTGTACTACGTCAAGGCCAATGGGACCGTACTCGCCAAGACACGCAAGTGCGGCGACAACGTCGACCAGCAGTTCAAAATCCGCTTCGCAGGACGCAGCTCCTTCTACGTCCAGTCGAAGAAGGACCCGCGCAGATGCCTCGACGGCAGGTTCTGGATGTCCAACACGGCCCGCTTCGTGCCGTGCGACAGCAAGAAGGACGACATGCGCTGGAGGTTCACCAAGCACCCAGCGCACCAGCCAGGTCGAGATCGAGCCCGCGGATATCTCCGGGCCCGGTTTCGCAAGGGGCACGGCAGACGCAGAGGCCAGCATTGTGGAAGGGCCTTTCGCCTTCTTGGGCGGGGAGATTTCAGGCGATCCCAACGAACGCGGAGAGTTCAACGTCCTGCTCGACACTGCGACGATCCGGATCCGCTGACGAGTAACTCCGGGCCGCGTCGCCGTACATGTCACAGGGGTACGGCGGCCGGTCTTCGTCGGCAGCCGGTGGTGGTGGCGAGGGAGGAGACGGTGTGATGGCAAGGGAAGGCCGGGCGGACCGTCGGGAGCCGGTGGATGTGCGGGGCGGGCCTGTTCCCTCTCGCGCCTTGGGCGGGCTTCCCGTGCTGGGGCATCTGTGGGTGCTGCGCCGGGATCCGCTGGGGTTTCTGCGGTCGCTCGCCGTGCAGGGGGACGTGATGCAGGTGGGGCTGGGGCCGGTGCGGGCGTGGGTGGTCTGTGATCCGGGCCTGGTGCGGGAGCTGCTGCTGGACGACCGCGCGTTCGACAAGGGCGGCTGGTTCTTCGACAAGGGGCGCGAGGTGGTGGGCAACGGCCTGGCCACCTGCTCGCACGATCAGCACCGCCGCCAGCGGCGGCTCCTGCAGCCCGCCTTTCATCCCGGGCGGCTGTCCGGCTACGCCCGGATCATGAGCGAGCAGGCACGGCTTGTGACCGGGTCCTGGAGCGACGGGCTGGTGGTCGATGTGCCAGCGCAGATGCGAAGGATGGCCATGGGAACGGTTGTGGGAACTCTGTCACACCGGCGGCGGGAAGCGCGGCAGCGGCCTTGGACGCGGTGGCGGGCGATCTCCTGCAGGGCCTGGACCGGCGTCTCCGCAACCCGCTGCGCCTGCTGGAGAAACTGCCCACACCCGCGAACCGGCGTTTCCGCCGCGCGAACACACACCTGCGTGAGGCCGTCGCGCGGAGCGTCACCGCCTGCCGCCGCGACGGTGCGGCCGAGGGCGACGTGCTCTCCACCCTCCTCCAGGAGAGCCGCACCGACGGGCCCGGCACAGCACGCGGCCGTGAGGGGTGCGTCCTGGGGCTCTCGGCCGCCGCCCAGCGGGGACCACATGCCCGGTTCCCAGATCTGGCCGGGGAAGTAGTCGCGCAGGTGGAGCAGGTACTCGCCGCGGTCGTTGTAGATCAGGGCGGAGGCATGGGCCCTCTCCGGTTCGGCCTGGAGCGGGAGCTTGAGCAGCTTCTCGCGCAGGGAGGGAGAGGTCACCTTGTCCACGGGCCGCCACTCGATGCCGCCGACCTCTTTTCCTGCAGCACCACCGGCGTTTCGTCCACGGTGTGCAGGCGGAAGAAGAACCGGAGGTCGAAGTGCTGGTGGCCGGGTTCGCCTTTTCCCTGGTGGGCATCGACGTCGTGGTGAGCCGGGACACGTTAGTTGGAACCTTGCCACGACGACTGGCACCGTCGATGGCTGGACGGCGGGACGTCCGCATCAGTGCCAGCCGGTCGTGTGATCTGGCGGGGGTGTTGCGCTGCGGTCCGTCAGCCTGTGCCAGGCGCGGTGGCCAGGGTCTCGGCGAGGAGTTCGTCCAGCGGGCGGGATGCGTCGAGGGTGACTCCGTGTTCATCCGGCTGCAGGGGTTCCAGGGCCGTGAACTGGGATCCGGCGAGGGCTTCAGGGAAGTAGTGCCCCTTGCGGGCAGCCAACCGCCGCCGTACCTCAGCCTCGCCGACGTCCAGGTGTACGAACCAGACGCCTGCTCCCGTTTCCGTGCGCAGCACGTCTCGGTAGGCGCGTTTGAGGGCGGAGCAGGCGAGGACCGTGCGCGCCGGGGAGCGCAGGATCTCCGCGTTCACGCGGCGCAGCCATGGTGCGCGGTCGGTGTCGTCCAGCGGGATCCCACGGGACATCTTCTCCACCGATCGCGGGCAGTGGTAGACGTCGGCGTCGATGAAGCCGGTACCCAGTGCCGCGGAGAGCTGTTGTCCCAGGGTGGTCTTGCCGGCCCCGCCGACTCCCATCATCACGATCACCATGGAGCCCTCCTTCGTGTCTTGGGAACTGGCCCCGCCCCAGCAGACCAGCTTTATATGATCACGGGATGCGAAGTGGTGTTTTCAGCAGGACGGCGCGGGCAGGGGCGGGCGTGGGTGGGCCTCAGAGGCCGGAGCCGTGTTCCGGTGGCGTGCATGTCCCACTGCGGGGGCCCGGTTTTGGCACCTATGCGCCTGAGGAGGTGGGATGGCTTCTCAAAGACCTGTCCCACCTCGATCTCGAGCCCCGTCGCGCGGTGGACGAGGCAGACTTCTTCGCCTGGCTGCCGGCCGAGTACCAGCCCGACGCCGCCTACCAGGAGCTGTTCGAGACGGTACTGCGGGAGGGCAGTGCCCGCTTTGCCCTTGCCGTGGCGGTGCTGACGGAACTGGTCCTGGCCGAACGCGGCGCGAACAGCGTCCTGGTGTCCATCGCCCGGGGCGGTACACCGGTCGGAATCCTGATGCGCCGGTGGGCGGCAGCCGCCCGCGGTCAGGTGCTGCCTCATTACGCGGTCTCGCTCGTTCGCGGACCAGGCGTGGACACCGGTGCGCTGGACTACCTCGCCCGCCACCACGACCCGGCCGACGTGGTGTTCGTCGACGGCTGGACCGGCAAGGGCGCGATCGCCGAGGAGCTGAGCACGTCACTGGCCCGCTACCGGGCCGTAGGAGGCGGCGCCGCGTTCAACGACGAACTCGCCGTGCTCGCCGACCCTGGATCCTGCGTGCGGACCTACGGCACCCGCGACGACTTCCTCCTGCCATCAGCCTGCCTGAACTCCACAGCCACCGGCCTTGTCTCACGGACCGTCTACAGCCCGTCCCTGACCCCGCCCGACGGCTTCCACGGCGCCAAGTTCTACCGCGAGCTGGCCCGCGACGACGCCTCCCACCGGCTCCTGGACGCTGTCAGCGACGCCTTCTCGGACATAGCCGACCAGGTGGCCCCAGCCGTCGCAGCCATCCGGGGCAGCGACCGCACCCCCACCTGGGCCGGCCGGCAGACCGCCGCGACGCTGTGCGCGCAGTACGGCATCACCGACCCCAACTTTGTCAAACCCGGCGTCGGTGAGACCACCCGCGTGCTGCTGCGCCGCCCGACCTGGCGGGTTCTGGTCCGCGAACCGCAGGCCCTTGAGCATCGACATGTCCGCCTGCTCGCCGCGGCCCGCGGCGTCCCGGTCGAGGTCGTGCCCCACCTCGCCTACACGTGCGTGGGCCTGCTGAAGGGCGCGGCATGAACGGCCTGCCCGTCCGCGGCCCGGCCCTGGTTGTCCTCGGCCCCGGCAAGGTGGCACTTCAGGAGCGGTCAGCTACGGCCCCTGGTGACGGGGAGGTGCTGATCGCACCGCATTTCGTCGGGCTGTGCGGAACGGACCTGGAGATCGTCAAGGGGGAGCTCGATCCGGCCTATGTCCGCTACCCGGTGGTCCTGGGACACGAATGGTCCGGGCGGGTACTGGCGGCCGGACCGCGCGTGCCGGGCCTGGCCCCCGGGGACGGGGTGGTCGTGGAAGGGATCCGGCCGTGCCAGCCGTGCCCGCCCTGCCGCAGCGGCAGGACCAACCTGTGCCAAGACATCGAGCAACTCGGTTTCACCCTGCGAGGAGCCGCCTCCCCCGCGATCACCGCACCCTGGCACCTGGTCCACCGGATCGCCCCCGAAGTCCCACTGACCGCCGCCGCCCTGATCGAACCCGGAGCAGTGGTACTCCGGGGCCTGAGTGAGATCGACATAGCCCCGGGCGCGCACGTGCTCGTGGTGGGCGACGGCACCATCGCCCTCCTCGCCGCGCACCTCGTCCGGCTGTGGTCACCGGGCGCCGTCACCATGGCTGGACTGCGCCCCGCACAGGCCGGGCTCGCGAAAGCCATGGGCGTCGACCACTTCACCACCGACCGGCCCGCGACGGGACCCTACGACGTCGTCATCGAGGCCGCTGGGAGTACGACCGCCGTGGCGGACGCCTTCCAATCGGCCGGTCGCGGGGGGCAGGTGCTGCTGTTCGGCATCGCCGGCCACGGCCGCACCGCCGCCCTGCCCGTCGACGACGTCGTCAACAACGACCTGCGAATCCGCGGCAGCTTCAGCTACACCTCAGCCGCCTGGGCCCAGACTGTGCGCCTACTCAACACCGGCGTCTACCGGCCACTGCCCGCGATCACCCACCGGGTCCGGATCGAGGAGTACACCCACGCGCTACGGCTGCTGACCGACCCGGCCGACGGCCCTCGAGGAAAGATCCTCATAGACCAAACCCCCAGCTGAACGAACCGACCACTGGCTGAGGCCCGAATCGACCCTGCGGCAAGGCCCGGCCGGGCGGCCCACGCGCCGACCCGCGCCGAGCACCTCGGGGAACGACCGACCGAGACGGGACACCCACGACCAGTTCCAACGAGCGTGACAACTCACTGCGGGTGCCAACAAACCTGTCACATTGGTTCCAACTCCGCTGTCCGACTACTCCCAGAAGCGCAGGTCGCCGCTCCCTTCCAGTTCCAACTAACGTGACACGGCACATCAGGCAGCGGTGCGATCATGGCAGTCACAGTGAGCAGTCGGCTCGCTGCGTTGTGACACCACTGCATCAGGGGGACTTGCGTGATCAGCGGCACGTACGAGATGACCAGCAGCGACAACTACGAGGAGTACCTGAAGGCGACCGGCGTGCGCCCGGCTACCCGCAAGATCGAGGCCGCCTCCAAGCCGACCGTCGAACTCACGGAGAACGGCGACAACTTCAAGCTGAAGACGACTACCACCCTCAAGACGATCGACCTGGTCTTCACCCTCGACAAGGAGTTCGTCGAGGAGACCACAGACGGACGTAAGTGCAATACCACTGTCACCCGCGACGGGAACACCCTGATCCAGACCCAGAAACTCGACGGCCAGACGTTCACCATCACTCGGACCTTCCGTGACAACGGACTCGACGCCACCTTCGAAGCAAACGGCGCCGTCTCCAAGCGCATCTACAAGCGCATCTGACTCGACGCGAACGCCAACCCCCGCACGGGCATCCGTGCGGGGGTCCCGCATGCCGACTGCCGCTACCTAGCCGCAGGACCGGCCAACTAGTACTCCAGCCGTACTTCTCCATTAGTGCTGGTCAGCGGCTTGTGTGTGGGGATTGTAGTGGGGTGGATCGGAGTGCGGGGCGATCTTAGCGGACCGTCCCGCGAACGTGTGACCACGCCGGATGTAGTGGCAGCGGCGGGCGCGTGCTTGGTGGAGGCGTCTCCAGTGCGACCACCTCACTGCGTGATCGCGTTGTGCAGGACAGCGTTGGGGTTCAACTGCCAGCAGACGGCGAATTTCGGCCGGGGTGAGGTCCACGAGGTCGGGTGTGTCGGCCGTGTCACCCCTTTTTCACATGCCTGGACGGCCATCGCCGCGAGGAAGGTATGCGCGAGCATGACGAGAGTGATGTGCCGGTACCAGCCGACATAGCGGCGGACTTCGTACTGGTCCAGCCCGCACTCGTTCTTCGCGCTCTGGAAGCACTCCTCGATCTTCCAACGGCAGCCCGCGATACGGGCCAGGTCCGCAACGGTGGCGTCCAACGGGGCACTGGCCAGGTAGTACGCGATCTCATCGGGCCTGGTGATGCTGCGGCGGGCGAGCATCCAGCGTTGCCGCGTAGGCTCGTCGCCGTCGAACTCCCAGACGGCCGGCAGTCGGGCCGCCGCCCAGTCGTAGAGGCGCGGTCCTTTGGCGCCGTCTCCGCAGGAGAGGCGTTGCCATGCCTCGGGCGGGGCCTGGCCGATGAGGTAGTCGATGCGCGGGCCGTGGACCTGCTCGGCAGCGTTCGCGGTCCTCGGTCCAGGACTTGGGCAGGTAGAGCTCGCGGTCGACCAGCGCGTGACCGCGGGTGGTGGCGTAGGCGGCGAAGACACCGATCTGGCAGTTTTCGGTGCGGCCTGCCGTTCCGGAGTATTGCCGTTGCACCCCGGCTGAGGTGGTGCCTTTCTTGATGAAGCCGGTGTCATCGATGATCAACACGCCATCTGAGGAACCGAGTTGTTCTGCCGCGTAAGACTGCAGGTCGTCGCGGAGGCGGTCGGCGTCCCAGCGGCTGCGGGAGAGGAGGTGCTGCAGCCCGTCCGGGGTGGCATGGCCGGCGTATTCGGCGAGTTGCCAGCCGTTCTTGCGACCTACCGGACCCAGCAGTCCTCGTACGTAGTCGCGCATCCGGCGCCGGGGTTCAATTCTTGCGAAGCAGGCTCCGGCCCGGAGGAACAGGTTCTCGAGTTCATGGCCCCAGGCGCTCGTGGGCACATCATTGATCACACCTGCGGACTGCTCGGTCCGCTGCCACTACATCCGGCGTGGTCACACGTTCGCGGGACGGTCCGCTAAGACCGCCCCGCACTCCGATCCACCCCACTACAATCCCCACACACAAGCCGCTGACCAGCACTAATAGAGAAGTACGGCTGGAGTACTAGGCCGTTTCGTTCGGATCATCCGATCGTTGGTCTGGGTGTGTCGTTGACTGATGCGCAGTGGGCGCGGATCGAGCCGTTGCCTCCGGACCGTCGCCGAAGTGGTCGAGCTGGTCGAAGTACGTGACGAGCTGGGCACCGGTGAGTGTGATCCGGACCATCCCGCGTTGGCCTCACCCTCCGCCGGCGGGCACGGTGGCGACCTTCTTCAGGCTGTTGGGAAGCGTGTCCGTCCAGATGTCCTTGTTGCAGATGATGGACAGGGAGCCGATGCCGGCAGCCTTCTTCATGCGGCTGTCGTGGTGGGCCGGGGACTGGGGGGCTCGCCGCATGCGGTGAGGGGCGGTCCAGATACCGAGGATTCGTGTACGGCAGCACCGGACTCTGCTGGTGAGAGGGGGTCTCGGTGTTCGGGTTGGATGGGGGCCAGGATGACGGAGTCAGCGTCAGCATGGCCGTAAATTCGGCAATCGCCTTCTGGTCGCCCGGTGCAGGGGTTCAAGGATTCCTGTCCGGTGACCAACTAGGTCCGCTAATCTGGGGGTTGCTCAGTACCTCTCTTCGTGGGGGATCGACGCCAACGGCACCCAACCGGGATGCCGTTGGCGCTGAAACCAGGAGGGGGTGAGGGGCATGGGCAACCGAAAGGCGACCCAACGAGCGGAACTGCTTGCTGAGCTGGCTAAGCGATTCGCCGTTGCATTGGGCGTTCGCGTTCTGTGGGCGGCAATCGTGGAAGTGATGCACAGCCACGGCTAACGCTCCGGAATGAAGCACGGGCCCACGTGCGTCCCCCTACATCCGGGCCCGTGCTCATTCCACCTAGTAGGGCTTTGTTACGTCTCTGGGCAAGTGGTCGCCCTGGTGGTTTCCTGCTGGTATGAGGGCGAATGAACTCGCTTCGTGCAGGGGCCGGTTGGAAGAGTTCGCTGGGGAGGTTTTCGCGCCTTGGTCGCATGCTGACCAGCGAGTGAAGGGCAGCCTCTATCTGCGGGGCCAGCTGTTGGACGGGCGCCGGAAGTCGATGCAGCCGATGGTTGGACGCCTCGGTGTGGACCATCAGCAGTTGCAGCAGTTCACGACCTCCTCTACCTGGCCGGTGGACACTGTTCGAACGAGGCTGGCCCGCCGGGCGGTGGCGGTGGTGCGGCCTCAGGTGTGGGTGGTGGACGACACCGGGTTCCCGAAAGACGGCACGTCCTCACCCGGGGTGGCCAGGCAGTACTCCGGCACCCTGGGCAAGGTCGGGAACTGCCAGATAGGGGTCTGGCTTCGTTCACTCCAAGCGGCAGCGTTTGTTCAGCAGTCTGGGAGGCAGTTGGTGATCGACTGGCTCGCTGATGTTCACGAGAAATGAAGTCAGTCTGATACCCGAGCGTCCGGGATGATCGGGGAAGGAGTTCGGATCTGCGAGGGAAGGAACAGCGCGATGGCGATCAGTGGGCTGAGCCCAGAGAGGACGGCCCGCCTTGAAGTGCTCGTCGACGAGTGCCGACCGCTGTTGACAGGGGACGGCGGAATGGCGTCCGTGCAGCGGCTTTTGAGTGGGCGCCGGGTCGAGGTGCTTGATGCGGTGGTGATCACGCGTGAACTGCTGGGGGCGGGCCCCACGTCGCTCGCGGAGGCGAAGACCGTCGTCCTGACGAGCCCAGGCAGAGGGCGTGAGCTGAGGGGGCATGAACAGTTCATGGACGACTTGGAGCAGAACGGTGCCATCGGCCCGTGACAACCAGCTGGTTGGCGCCCCACCACCCGTGAAGGGTGGCGGGTTGCAGGAACGCCGTCAGACGGCCTTGGCTGGCTCTTCGGCTCGGGCTCGGGTGCTGGCGAGGCGGTAGGAGTAGGTGCCGGTCTCGATGATCGTGCCGTTGAAGGTCAGCGATCGACAATGGCCGCGCAGAGGCGGGGGTCGGTGAAGGTCTTGGTCCAGCCGCCGAAGGACTCGTTGGAGGCGATCGCGACGCTGGTCTTCTCCTCGCGTTCGATCAGGACCTGGAAGAGAAGTTCGGCGCCGCGGCGGTCGAGTTCCATATAGCCGAGCTCGTCTATGCAGAGCAGATCAACACGCCCGTAACGGGCGATGGCCTTGTTCAGCTTCTTCTCATCGGCGGCCTCAACCGGCTCGTTCACCAGCTTCGTGACCAGCGCGTAGCGGACCCGGTAGCCCTTCATCGCGGCCTCGGTGCCCAGGGCGATGAGCATGTGGGACTTGCCCGTGCCGGAGTCGCCGATCAGGCAGAGCGGCTGGCTCTTCTTGATCCATTCGCAGCTTGCGAGGGTATGGATGGTGGCGGCGTCGATGTTGGGGTTGGCATCGAAGTCGAAGGCCCGCAGGGGCTTCTCCCGTGGAATGCCCGCAGCCTTGATCCGTCGTTCCGAACGGCGCCTGGCCCGGTCGTCGCACTCGGTCATCAGCAGCTCGGCGAGGAAGCCGCGGTAGGTCATCTGGTCCTTGATCGCCCGATCGGCGATCTCGTTGCGGATCGACGGAAGCCGCAGCAGGCGGCAGGCGGTGTCGATCGCCGCGTCGGCGGCCTGTTCGGTCAAGCCTCGCTGGCGGGGCAGGGTCACTGGGCTTCTCCCTCATGATGGCCGCCGCCGCTGGTGCGACGGCGTCGGCGGTCAGAGCTCCGGCCCGCAGAGCGGTGGCCAGTCCCGCGACGACGTGCTCGTGGGCGAGGTGGCGGTTCAGCAGCAGGACCTCGATCAACGCCCGGGTGCCGTCCCGCTCGCCGTGAACCTTGCGGGCCTGGGCCCACCAGGCGTCGTGGACCGGGGTGAACTTGCCTGCGGACCGGGCCTGTTCCAGGGCCGTGGCGCCGGGGATGAGGGCTTCGAGATAGTGGTCCAGGTCCAGGCGCAACCCACCCTTCGGGATCAGCCTCTCGTGCCGGGCCAGCTCGACGTTCCTGTCGTAAACCACCAGGTGAGAGGCGTGCAGGACGACCCGCACCCGTTTGCCGATGAAACGGGTCGGGACCGAGAGCGGTTGGTTCGGACGTTGATCTGGCTGTAGCGGTCGACCCGTGGCGTGAACAACCGGCCCGTCTCGAAGGGCTCCTGAGGCAGCGGCATCAGCAGCGGGTGCTCGACGGCGAAGTACTCGTCCACGGTCCGAGGCCGCGAGCCGATCCGGCGGTGTCCGTCGTGCAGGTCCCACTGGTCGACCATCTCGTTGAGCTCAGCGAGGGAGTCGACTTCCGGGCCGGGGTGAAGTGGTTGCGGCGGAAGTAGCCGATCATCCCTTCGACGCCACCCTTCTCGTGGGCGCCTTCGATGCCGGGGCGGCAGTAGAAGCTCTCAATGTTGAAGTGCGAGCGGAAGGCGATCCACCGGTCGGTCTCCACCCTCCCCGGCTCAGCCCCAGCACCCGGGCGACGGCCGACTTGAGGTTGTCGTAGCGGATCTTGGTCCGGCACCGCCCAGCGTCCGAAGCGCATACACGTGCCCCTCGAAGAACGCCTCCTGGCCGCACGAAGCGAAAACCCGGTGCACGGCCTTGCCCGAGTAGGAGAGGCGAAGCGAGAACAAATAGCAGGTCACCAGCTCGCCGGCCAGACGCACCGTGACGTCGCCGAAGTCGACCTCCGCCTCGTGACCGGGCAGACGGGACTGAGGAACGAACGCTTCCATCGGAGCCTTGCCCGAGGCCGCGAGGATCACCGGCTTCCGGTCGGAGACGTAGCGCCGGACCATCTGGTACGAGACGTCGGCACTGTGCTCCTCGACCAGCCGGTGGAAGTTCCGGGTGATCGTGTGCCGTTGCTTGCGCGGCGCGTCAAGGTCTGTCCGCAGCATCTCGTCGATGACCGGCTTGTACGGATCCAGCGCGGTCGGCCGCGGCGGAAGCTTCTTGCGGGGCTCCGGCCAGACCGAGTCCACGGCCTTCTTCACAGTTCGCCACGACACGTTGTACTTGCGCTCAAGCTCGCGCATCTTCATACCGGAGCGGTGATCACGCAGGATCGCCGCGTACAGCTCGACCTTGGACATCTGCGGCATGACCAGGACCTTTCGCCAGGAGCACCCCGATGCTGCCCTGGCAAGTACCCCAGTGCTGTCGAAACTCGTGAACATCACCCGCCCGTGGATCTGGGTGCCTCCCAAACCCGTGAACAACTGACGGCACTACTCGTGAATAAAGCCAGCTCGACTTCCTCGATGGCCTCGCCCACAACATCCCCGTAGCCAGCCAGTTCATCCATGCGAGCAGACTGCCCCCGCCAGTGCATCACGACGAAGGGGACACCCGCCTCCGCGGCCACGCGCACCATACGAGCGTCTGCGCGCCCCCCGCTGCCGTCATTGATGATGCGCGCGCCCCCGCATCCACCGCAGCCTCTGCCACATCCGCGCGCATGGTGTCCACGCTGATCAACGCACCGCCTCCGGCCAGACCCCGGACGACCGGGACCACCCGCCGCAGTTCCTCCTCGCAGGTGATCCGCACAGCACCCGGGCTTGTCGACTCGCCGCCGACGTCGACCACGTCGCGCCTTGGGCAACCATCTCCCAACCGTGGACTAAAGCTCGATCGGGGTCCAGCCAGAGCCCGCCGTCCGAGAACGAGTCCGGGGTGAGGTTGACGACGCCCATGACCCCACAACGCTCCCAGTCGGGCAGGCCAGGCGGCAGGACTTATATGCGCTCATGAACGCATTGTGGCGGGCGCCACCCCCCACCCGAACAGACAGCGTCGTCACCGGCGAAGCCCGCCTGCAACGGATCATGGCCCGGCACGACCCGCACATGCACCCCGGGGCCTTCGTCACCTGCGTCTACGACCCCGATCGCGCCCTGTGCCGCCCGCACTCCGGCCCCGGGAGCGGGCCGGAGCTCACCGGCTGCCAGCCGCCGGCCCGCCGAAACATCGCCCTGCCCCTCGGCAGCGCACCTGTCCAAGGGGCGTCCCGGGGCAGGCAGGAGGAACCGTCTCGTCGCCGGGCAGAGCCAGTCCCAAGAGACGACGCCGCGTTCCGTGACGACGTGTACGGCCGTGTGGCGACCGGGGTCAGACGACGATCATCGTGAAGGCCTCGTCCTTGCGGGTGGGGCCCGCGGCGGTCCGCACCAGTACCGACGTGGCGGTGTTCCCGCACCCGGGCTGCCGGGAACGGGCCACCTCGACGATGGAGTTCCGGTCGGCACTCAGGTTCGCGGACACCTGGGTCACCGCGGTGCTGATGTCGAAACCGGAGGCGGAGACCTTCACGCAGTACAGGCCCGCCGAGAGGCGCCGTACCGAGGCGATGCCCTTGCCCCGCACCAACCTGCCCGCCGCGTCGACGACCGCTGCGGCCCGCGCGTACGGAGCCACCGCGACCGGCGCGGCAGCCGGCGCGGCGGGTGCCTTGCCCGGCACCGCGACCGCGACCGCACCCGCGGTGAGAACACACGCCGCAGCAACCGTCACGGCAACGACACGCGATTTCCTGAACACCGTCATGAGGAGCCTCCCTTGCACACACCCAATACTTGACTACCCACAGTGCCGAATGACTCCAATGGGTAACCAGACCGCACGGGGAGGTTCACCCGAACGGGTAGCCCCCTCCGCTGGCGACCTCACTACCGGGCACCGCTGCAAGCGGCGCCGCAGCGACAGCCGCCCCCTCCGGGCCGGTACGGCACCAGCGGCGCGGTCGGACCGCTAGGCGGTTCGTGTCGCTGTCCGAGTTCTCTGTGCCCCGGTACGTTGCCGTTCCCGCCTGCCGTCAGGCCTCCAGGTTGCCTGTTCGCCCTGGGGGTGGTGTGCGGGCGCGCGCCGGTGTCGGCGTGTGCTTCGGGCTCACTGAAGCGGACGAGGGGGGGGAACGGTTCTTCATGGGACGTACGGGTGTTGGGGTGAGCGGGTCTTGAGCTGGGGGGCACGGTGCTGGTGTCGGCCTGGGATCCGGCCGGCCTGTTCTGTGCCCCCTCCGGTGCTGTGTGGTTGACGCGGCGGCCGGTGCGGGGCGCATGGTTTTGGAGGACGTCTGATGCGCAGGGCTCTGACTCTGGCAGCCGGTGCCGTGTTGGCCCTTGGCCTGCTGAGCGGTACGGGCGCCGCGACTGGTGCCCCGTCCGCGCCTGCCGTTCGTGTGATGGTTGCCGGCACCTGGTGTTGTCCCAACTACCCCGATAAGGACCAGGCAGCGAAGCTCTCCAGTGAGATCGGCGTGGACGTCCCCGTCGGTGAAGGGGTGGGCACGGGTTGCCAACCGGTGAGGGGAGGGACCGACGAGGACCTTTGCCCGTCACCGCCAGTGCAGTGCGCCAACGAGAGTCCTGACGGTGCCGTGCTGACTGGCTGCAAGCCGGCCAGCGTCGGCGAGTCGGGGACGCCTCGCAGTGTCTCTCAACGCTAACCCCTGCCGGGAACAGGGCGTGTGACGGTGGTCTTGCGCATAGCGAGACTTGGATGTGCGAGACCACGGCAGTGCCCCCGAACTCGCCTGTACGAACTGGGTCGCGGCGCCCGTGCGACCCGCGGCACGAGCATGCCTACGATCGCGGCGTCGAGTGCTTCCGCGCGGCCGCGGAGCTGTTCACGCCGCGCGTCGAACCGGTCACCATCCCCTATGAGGGCACCACGTTGCCCGGCTATCTGCGCAACGGCCGTGCTGAGTGGTACCGCAACTGCTGGGTACGCACCAGCAACCTCGCGGGCGGGCCCGTCGAGAATCCGGTGGCCGACACCGGATGGCTGCTGAGAGAGACCCAGGGCGGCCGCGTACACCGGTGGCGGCTCGACCCCGCCACCGGCACGGTCAGCGAGCAGCCGCTCGACGACCGCGGTGTGGAGCTGCCCACCATCAACGACGACCTGACCGGACGGCCCAGCCGTTATCTCTACACCGTCACCGAAAATGCCATCCTGAAGTACGACACCCTCGCGGGAACCTCGCAGGCCTACGGAACCGGGAACGGCTCCTCGCCGGGTGAAGCGGTCTTCGTGCCCGCACACGGCGCCGGCGCCCCGGAAGACGCCGGATGGCTCCTGTCGATGGTCGAGCACGGCACGGCCCACGGATCAGAGCTGCTGGTCCTGGACGCCCAGGGCATGACCCGGGTGGCCACCGTGGAGATGCCGCGACGGGTCCCCGCTGGTGTCCACGGCAGCTGGGTACCCGACCAGCGGGCTTAGCCTGTTATTTTCACCTCGCGGGTCACCCGACCTGCTGCTCTGCGGTCATTCCCGGGACAGCAAGCACGGCCGTTCTCCACGCTTCGAGATGTCGAGTCAGGAAGCACAAGAGACCGGCCGCTGCCCATGAGTCTCACCGTCGACGCGTCTGTAGGTGACGCGTTGAGTGTGTTGTTCCATTTTCGGGGTCGAGTTCTACGACTGCCTGTACAAGCGCGGCGATGCCTCTTCGAGCTCGCCGACGCACTTCTGTACACCGACGGTCCAGTAGAGACGTTGGTCGAGTTCTGTCTTACGGCCGAGCACCGGAGCGGACACGGCGCGATGTACGCCCGGGTGTGCCACGCACCATCACCGACGCGCAGGTCGAGGAGGTGGTAGTGCGCACGCTCGAGGGGACACCGCGGGGCTCGACGCACTGGTCCAAGCGGGAACTGGCGAAGACCGTGGGGATCTCGCCCACCAGCGTGCACCGGATCTGGCGGGCCTTCGGTCTGCAGCCGCGGCGGACGGAGACCTTCAAGATCTCCACGGATCCGCTCCTGATCGACAAGATCCGCGACGTCGTGGGGCGCTATCTGGCCCCGTCGGCGAACGCGGCCGTCTTCTCCGTGGACGAGAAGCCGCAGATCCAGGCCCTGGAGCGAACGGCTCCGGTCCTGCGATGATGCCCGGCGTCCCCGAACGACACAGCTTCGACTACGTGCGGCACGGCACCGTAGACCTGTTCGCCGCCCTGAACACCGCCACCGGCAAGGTCATCAGCCAGCTCTCGGAGCGGCACCGCGCCGTCGACTTCCGCGACTTCCTGGACTTCCTGGACTTCCTGGACAAGATCGACCGCAGGTCGAACCCGGGCTGCGGTCCACGTGATCTGCGACAACCTGTCCACCCACAAGGCACCCGTGGTGCACCGGTGGCTGCTCGAACACACCTGCTCTACCCTGCACTTCACCCCGACCTACTCGTCGTGGATCAACCAGGTCGGACGGTGGTTCGCCGAACTGGAACGCCGCTGCCTGGGATGCGGCGTCTTCTGCTCCCTCGACGACCTCAAGACGGCACTCGGCTCTGTCTGTACGGGACGTTGTCTTCGCAGACCCGTTCCTACCGGGGGTTCACTCATGCCCTGACCCCGAGTCACCATCCCCGCCGTCCAGCAAGACCCGCCGACTTGCCGTGTTAGCACCGCCTGCACACTTCTCTGACCGCTTCCTGACAACGCGTGACTACTGTCCGGCGCATGCGCATACCTCCCCATCACCCATGCGGTCAGCAGGGCAGCACCCGTAGGACCCTCCTCCGCGCGATCGGGGCCACCGTCACAGTGTCGGCGGCCGTCTTCGCACTGGTCACGCCAGCCGCGGCCGCCAACGCCGCACCGCACCTCCCGTCGTCCAACAGCGGCGGCGCGGCAGGACCGGACGACGCCACCACCCACGCCGGCGCCACGACCGCGCAAGAGCGCAATCGGATCAACGCCTACTGGAGCCCTGAGCGGATGAAGCTCGCGGGCGCTGTGATCCCCGAGATCACCCCCATACCCAAGGACGACGACACGCCGGACGACCCGCGGCCGCTTCCCGCGAACACGCCGGACTCCGGGTCCGTGTGGACTCACGGCGGGGCGGTGGAGAAGAACGTCGGCCGTCTGTTCTTTACTTTCTCCGACGGCTACGACGGCAGTTGCACAGCGACGGTCGTCACGAGCGCCAACCGCAGTACCGTCCTCACGGCAGCACACTGTCTGAGGGGCGTCGGCGCGCCTTCCGCCGATGACACCTGGAACCACAACTTCTACTTCGTGCCCGGCTATCGCAACGGAACGAAACCGGTCGGTGGCTTCAGCCTCAGGACCATGGCCACCTCTTCCCGCTGGGACGCCGATCCGGACACCACGGAATCGTCGGACGTAGCTGCCGCTGGTTACGACGCGGGGCTCCTCGTGGCGAACCCGGCTGCCGGGGGCCAACCGATCGCGGACATCACCGGAAGCCAGCACATCGGGTTCGGTCAGCCCGTCGAGGACGAGTTCGTCCATGCCCTCGGATACCCGAGCAACGGACTCAACGACCCCAAAGACAAGTACGTCGGATCCCGCATGATCCACTGCGCGGGCCCGAGCCACCCTGGCCCCAAGGTCCCTCTGCTGTGGGGTGAGACCTGCGACATGTCGGCCGGATCGAGCGGTGGACCTCACCTGGCCAACTTCAACACCCGCACCGGGAACGGCACCGTCGTGGGCATCACCACCACCACCGAGGAACTCGCGGGCGGACCGACCCACACGCTCTACGCCACGCGCCTCGGTGACAGCGCGCACCGCCTCTACGACTGGGCGCAGTCGCGTTAGGACCTTCCGCTGAAGCCCGGTTCGGCTCCTGCCGCCGGGACTCGCACAATGGGCGGTCCCGGCGGCGTTCGATCGACGGGTGCGACGAACAGCACGCCGAGCATGAGGGTGATGCCCGCCGGCCTTGATGCCCACCGGCCTCAACGTCCGCTGGTCTGTGGCAGTTACGCCACCCACAACACCGCCGGGATCACATGGCCACGCCGGCGGTGGTCGCCGCGAGCCGGACCGAGGTGGGTGGTCGGCGCGCGAACGGTGTCAGCGCGTGAAAGTGCGTCGGTAGGCGGTGGGGGTGGTGTTGAGGGTGCGTCGGAAGTGCAGACGCAGGTTGGCCGCTGTGCCGAGGCCGCAGTCCCGGGCCACCTGGTCCACCGAGTGGGTCGTCGTCTCCAGTAGTTCGCGTGCCTTGCCGAGGCGGGCGCCCAGCAGCCACTGGAGGGGTGTGGTGCCCGTCTCCGTGGCGAACCGGCGCATGAAGGTGCGTGGTGAGACGCCCCCGTGCCGGGCGAGCTCGCGGAGCGTGAGCGGCTGGTCGAGGTGGCGCAGCGCCCAGCCCCGGGTCTCGGAGAGGGACGTCTCCCCGGCCACGGTGACCGGAGCCGGGATGTACTGGGCCTGCCCGCCGTCGCGGTGCGGTGCGGCCACCAGGCCGCGGGCGATCCGGTTGGCCACGATCGCCCCCAGATCGCGCCGCACGATGTGCAGGCACAGATCGATGCCGCAGCACACTCCGGCCGACGTGAGGACGTCCCCCTCGTCGACGTAGAGCACGTCGCGGTCGACTGTGACGGACGGGAAGTCCTGTTCGAGCTCGTCGATGTGCAGCCAGTGGGTCGTGGCGTGCAGTCCATCCAGAATGCCCGCCACGGCCAGCGCGAAGGCGCCCGTGCAGATCGACACCACCCTGCGGCCCCGGTCGCGCGTCTGGGCCAGCGTGTCGAGGACCTCCTCCGACGGCCTTACCATCGGCTCGTATCCCGGCACGATCACGGTGTCGGCGGCGCGTACTTGGTCCAGGCCCCCCTCGGTCACGAGGGAGAAGGACACACCGCAATGGCCATCCACCCTGTAGAGGTCCCCGACAACTCGCCGGTCTTCGGAGGGACCACCAGCGCCTTCGCGCGTTTCGGCCACGCCCCCGCGATCCGTTCGCACGGGCACCTGTTCATCTCCGGTCAGATCGGCCGCCGCCCCGACGGCGTCCCCGGGGAGACCGCCGAGGAGCAGACCGAGCTCGCCATCCGGCGCCTCCAGGAGATCCTCCGGCTGGAGAACCTCGACCTCAGCGACCTGGTGGACGTGACCAGCTATCACGTCGACATCCGCGAGAACATGTCCGGCTTCCTCGCGGCCAAGCAGCGCCTCGTCACGGCTCCCTACCCCGCCTGGTCGATCATCGGCGTCAGCGGCCTCGCCAGCCCGGAACTCCTCGTCGAGATCCAGGCGACCGCCGCCTACCCCGACGACGCGGCCCGATAGAGCGCCGCTCCGGGGCCCCCGGGAGCTCGACCCCGGGGCCCCGGCCATAGGGGCGGCCAGTCATGATCGGGACTCCTTGGTATTGGTTGTCCGGCGGCTGACTCGGCGGCGTACGCTGCCGAGTCGCCTGCGGCGTCCCGCTGCCCTTTGGCCACGGCGGTGATGTCGATGCCGAGGGTGTGTGCGAGATGGACTGCCGACGGCGGCAAGGACAAGCCGCAGTCGGAAGTCGGCAGTCGGCAGTCGGCAGTCGGCAGTCGGCAAGGTCAAGCAGATCAAGTACGAGCCGCCTTCGACGCCGGACCATGAACGACAAGCGGGCTTCGAGCGATGGTGTGCCGCATCGGATGAGGCGTCGGTCTGCGTCAGGTGGTGGCGACCAGTAGGTCCTCTCCGCTTGACGGGCGAAGGCCGCCGGTCCGGTCGGCGAAGTAGCGGTTGGCGAGCACAGTTCCCGACACGTGTCGGGCCTCCTTGAAGCCGGCGTCACCGGCCAGTGTCAGCATCTCCTGGGGGGTGTAGAAGCTGATGAACGGCGTCCCGGACGCCTGTGCCTGTGGCTTGGTCGCCTCCAGCGCGGGGCGGTCGGCGTCATCGATGAGCTCGACCGGCAGCATGAACGTCATGGCGAACGTCGAGCCCGGGGCCAGCCCGGCGAGCCGGCGCAGGGTCGCCGCGGTGGCGTCCTTGGTGAGGTACATGGTGACGCCGGTGCAGGCGACGACCGCAGGCCGGCCGGGATCGAAGCCGGCTGCGGACAGCTGCTCCCACCAGTCCCCGCCCGCCTCGAAGTCCACCGGAACCAGCCGCAGCCAGTCGGGGATCCCGTACCCGAGCTCGATCAGGCGGCGGCGCTTCCAGGTCTGGGTGGCCGGCTGGTCGATCTCGAAGACCCGCAGCCGGTCGGCGAGCTCCGGCCTGCGCTGGGTGAAGGTATCGAGACCGGCCCCCAGGACGACGTACTGGGTGATGCCCCGGCCGGTCTGCTCAGCGACCAGGTCCTCGATGAAACGAGCGCGGGCCACGATGGCCGCCCGGAACCCGCTGGTGGCGCGCGGGTCCATGTCCGGCCGCTGTTGCCACTCGTCGCCCGGGGCCGCCAGCTGCAGACCGATCTCGTCCTCGAACACATGGGGCGGCGGATCGACCTGCACGTGCATCGCCCGCCAGAGGGCGGTCCGTACTGCGGTGCTGTCCGGCACCTCGTTCTGCTCGTCTGCCATGATGTCCCTCTCCGTACGGTCGGTCAGTTCTTGGTCGGAGCCTGGAGGCTCCACAGACGTCCGTCGGGATCACGGACAGTCATCTCCGTGGTCCCGTAATGGGTGTCCTCGAACGGCGTGACCACCTCGACGGCAGGATCAGGTCGGAACGTCTCCGCATCGGTCACCTTCAGCACGATCTGCGTCTGGGGCTCCCGGTCCTCGGGCACCTCGGCGATGAACACGTAGGGACCGTCGCCATTGCGGAGTCGGCCCGAGCTGTGGTCGGTCGAGAACTCCAAGTCGAAGCCCAGTGCCTGGAAGAACTTCGCCGCCTTGCCCCAGTTGTGTGTCGTCAGGAACACGGCCTCGATGCCTTGGGTCGCCATGTCAGGTCTCCTTCTCAGACGATTGCTGCCGCTGCCCATGGGTGTCGTCGAGGTAGGCGCGCAGGGCCTCCGCGACCAACGCCGAGAGGGACGAGCCCGACTCGATGGCGCGATATTTGACCTGCTTGATCAGCCCGACCGGCAAGTACACGTTGAACTGCTTGACCTCTTCGTCACTCACAGAAGCGATGCTAGCATCCTAGAAAGCTAGCGCACATCGGGCAACGTTCACCCGGTTGTGACGCACAAGCCGTGGTATCGGTCCGGGACGCGCGGACGCGCCATGCTGTCCTCGTGACAGAGCGAGTGCCTGTCCGGGAAGTCGACGACGACGAGGGCCGACGGCCGATGCGGATCATCCGCAGGGGCACCGGGTCACCTGCCGTTCCCCACCTGGAGCCTGACCAGGCCGGCGGGCTTCCTGGTCGCCGCCGCAGCTTCCACCCCGGCGCTTCTACCCCACCGCGCTACCAGCCTGCTCGCGCAGCGTCAGCCACTCCTGAAGCTCGATCAGGTTCTTCTCCGGGTCCTCCAGGTACGCGACCCGCATCCGGTCGCCCATCGGTCCCGGGGCCAGGGTGAACTCCGCCCCACGCGAGGTGAGTTCGGCGTGGGCGGCGTCCAGGTCCTCCACCCGCAGCACCACCAGCGCGCGGTATCCCTCCGGCTCCACCCCCAACCTCCCCAGCACGCCGGCCATCTGAGCCCGGTCCTGCAACGCGATCGCGGCAGGTCCGGTGTCGGGGCTGAGCTTGGCGTACGGGCCGTTCTCGGCCTCGAACTGCGGCCTGAGCCCGAGTACGTCCCGGTAGAAGCGGTAGGCGGTGGGGAAGTCGGACACCAGCAGGCGTATCTGGGTGAGTTCCATACGGAACTTTCTCACCCGGTTCCGACTCCGGCTCCATCACGATCTCCGAACGAGTCCCGCCCGAGTCCAGCGACGCGCTCCGAGATACCCCGGCGCCTGAAGAGCCCGCCCGCCCGGCCGGTGGCCGGACGGGGGCAGCCGCTCGACCGACAGGAGCTGTACGACCGGTTTCCGCCGGTGGGTCAGGACGACACTTTCGGAACCAGGGGCCTCTGCGCCGAGGATGACGATGCCGCACCCGAAGCGGGGCCCGGCCCCCCGAAATCTCCTTTGAGCCGTCGGAGAAGGGTCTTGGGGCTGTCTGTCACTGACGGAAACTCGGGTGGCCTCAGCGCACGAGCTGGATAGAGTCGGGCAATGCCCGAGCTGAAGCGGCTGCATGCCGGCCACGCCCCGGCGGTCCTGGCCTTCGAGCTGGCGAACCGCGCCTACTTCGCGGCCTCGGTCTCCGACCGCGGCGACGACTTCTTCGACCAGTTCACCGACCGGTACAACGCCTCGCTGGCCGAGCACGAGGCCGGCATCTGCGCCTTCTACGTGCTCGTCGCCGGGGACGGCTCAGTACTCGGCAGGTTCAATCTGTACGACCTGGAGGACGGCACTGCCAGACTCGGCTACCGGGTCGCGGAGCAGGTCGCCGGCCACGGCGTGGCGACCACGGCCGTCCGGGAGCTGTGCCGGATGGCGACAGCGATGCACGGCCTGCGCACACTGTGGGCGGCCACCTCCCACGACAACGCCGCGTCCCAGAAAGTACTGGCCAAGGCCGGGTTCGTCCCGGTTGGCCCCGCGGCCCCGGCCGATCTCGGCGGCAAGTCAGGCACCTGGTACCGGCGCGACCTCCAGCCATAGACCTTGATCTTGCTCGTAGGTCGGCTGAGGGACGGCTGTGGCCACCGCCGATCATCGGTGTGTGTGTGTGGGGGGGGGGAACTGACGATCTTTCCGTGGTCTCAGTCACCGCGTAGCCCTTGCCTGCTGGCAGGAAGCGTTCGAGGGCCTGATGAGCCGGCCCGTTGTCCGGTTCGCCCGGCCGGAGAAGCCACCCCGGGCGTAACCGGCAGATCGTCGGGAAACGCCCCCTCCGGGACGGGTCTTGCTGGGCGAGGAGGAAGGGCTGTCCGCTGTCGGTGGCACGGCGAACGGTGACCGTGCCGCTGAGCTGAAGGAGTTCCAGTCCTGGCAGGAGGTCTTCGGTACGTCCCCGGACGGCCGCGCGGCTGCGTTCCGGGCACTGGAACATCGATGGCAGCGGCAAGCTGAGCGTCGCGGAACTCCTCACCGCGATGCGCCAGTACTACATCAGTCCTGACGCCGCAGCGCCCGGCTTCCGCACGGAAGCCGGGCGCATGGCGGGCTCGGCCTGTGAGGTGCACTGCGGGGTCTGGCCTGTGAGGTGCGCCGCGGGTCTGGTGCCGACCGGGGCCGCAGTCGTCGGGAGCAGGTGATGGTCCACCACGTAGGTCTCGACGCCGGGTACACGCCTGTGCAGTGCCGGGCGACTTCGTCCAAGCGATGCTGGGCCGGGGTTGTCGCGTCGTTCCACGCACGCGCCGGTGCCCCCGCCATCTGGCCCGGCTGACAGGACGTTCCCAGGGGACTGACCTGGACGTGCAGGACGGCGCGGCACTACCCGAACCACCATTCCTCCACTGGCCTTCGGCGGCAGACTGAACGCCATGCGGATCGGCGGATCCACAACTCTTGACCATTACTCTCTGTCCGCGGGCAGGATTTCCCTGACTCTCCAGAACTATCAGGGCTGGAAGAGCACGATGCTGTCGGCAGCCTGAGTCCCGGACTTCTCCCAGGTCTCTCCTGCGTCCACCCGCGAGACGAGCCCGCTGCAGCCACTGTCCATGTAGACGAATGCTGTGGAGTCAGTGTCGTTGGCGACGCGCGCCGCGCCCGCGCCGCGCAGCGAGTAGCACCGGCCGTCCCGCGGGTTGGAGATCACGCTCACGCTCCCGTCGTCCCGAGTGAGGGTCAGCTGTCCGGTTGCGGCCTGAGCGCTGAGGGGAAGCGCGGCGGTCATCACGAGGGCACCGGCAAGAGCCAGGCCCATCCTGCCGATCGACCTGGCCGGCAACATCCTTCGCGAGTTCATCGGTCTCCTCCGGGTCGGCGTGTATGCGTACCTCTGGACCATCGGCACCGAAGCGGTATTGCGTGAGGAGCCGTCCCCATATGAGAACGGGGCCCCGCTGTAGCGACGGGCCCCGTTCTCCGGCTTCAGGATCCGTTTTTCACGCGCCGATTCCGATGGATCCGACGTAGGCGTATGCCGCATAGTCGGAGTCGAGGTCGGTGATGATGTCGTCCCAGATCTCGTCCAGGGTGTTCATGTCGCCCTTGCCCCAGGCGTCGACCATGTCGTCCCAGACGTAACGCGCCTGCACCGAGCGCTCGCTGACATTCGGCCGGCGGTACCTCTCGTCCACCGCCGTCTGGTCGACGGGGTAGATCTCGATGCGGCGGCCGCGGCCTTCGTTGTCCATCAGGCGCTTCAGCGCACCCGAGCGCACCAGGTTGTCCCTGCGCCGCTCCTGGTAGGCCCGCTCGACCGCTTCGAGCTTGGGGGCGCTGGGACGGGCCCCGCGTCCCCACGAGCGCAGCAGGCGGGCGGAGACGCCGTGCTCACGCAGGACTTCACGGCCGGGGCGGGTGTTGAGGTAGCGCAGGCGGGCGGAGAGCCCGCGGTCGGTCGTCACCGGTGAGGCGATGCCGCCTTCGCGGGCGATCCGGTCCAGCTCGCCCGCGAGAGCCCGCGCGCCGCTCAGCCCCTGGGCGCCGTGCTTCTGCCACTCGCCCCAGAGGTCGGTTGCTCCGCCGGACATGGGCTACTCCCCCAGTGTGTAGATGGTCTTCGCTTTGACCTGGGACAGGTCGCGGCCCTCCGGGAAGACCTGCTGCCAGTCTCCGGCGACGTGCAGTTCGTCGGTTCCGGACATTTGGACGACCGTCAGGCCCGACGTGTGTGCTTTGTGTGCTTTGAGCCACAGGTTCGCGAATGCCTGGGAGCGAATGATGTGCATCCAGTCGGGGCGCCGAATCTCACGGTTCGCGCTGCTCTCCCCGATAGTTGACACGAACTTAGAATACATGGACTTCACATATTCCAGGGCCACTTCATCATTCCTGGAAATGGCATCCTTGCGTACTTCCACGAGGGCACGGCGCATCTTTTCCAGCAGCCCTTCGGACGCGCCGGACGTCCAGGATTCGTGAATGACCGGAGTTTCGCAGTATCCGAGTTTCGCGCAGCGCAGGAGGAGTCGGAGGGTCGGTTCCGTGATCCACAGGTCGCCCGGCTCTTTCCGTGCGCCGAGCGGCGAGGGGAGGTCCGGCTGCTGCCAGGTGGCCGGCGTCACCCGGTGGACGCCGGAGCGCTTCGCGTCGTGGTGGTCACCCTCGGAATGCACCAGCTTCCCGATGGGAAGCCACGTCTTGAGCGCGGACAGGTAGGCCGCGTTCATGTCCAGGGCAGTCACCTCCATGGTGATGTGCCCGCCGCGCGCGGCACGGTGCAACTCCTCGGAGCGCCATTTCGGCCGCGCCTCCCAGACCTGATCCGCACCCTTCTGCGACGCCTTCTTCAAAATGCCCGCGGTGGGCGGGAACTCGCTGTGCTCGTAACGGCCACCAACCCGGGAAGCGGCGAACAGTGCCATCACGTCCGGGACCGCCGTTCTGATGAGCGCGGCCCGCGCGGCCTCCAGGTCCCCGCCATGCGCGGACAGCTCTTCCGCGATCCGCCCGCGGACACGGTCCGCGAGCGGACCGGCAGGCGGCGCCACCCGCTTGGGGGCCGGCGGGGCGACAGGTGCCGACTCCGAGACGGTCGGGGAGGGCGGCGCGGACACAGCCGAGGTGGACACAACCAAGGTGGACGGGGTCGCGGCCGGGGACGGGGTCGTGGCCGGGGACGGGGTCGTGGCCGGGGTGGACAGCGCAGAGGGCACCGGCGGCGACGCCGACATCTGTGGGGTGGGAGCAGGAGCCGGGGGCACGGCCGGAGCGAGAGACGGGGGTGTGATGTGCTCGGGTACAGGAGTGTCGAGCGGGATGAGGGTCTGCTGACCGCCGGCCGCGATACGGTCCGCAGGCAGCCTCGTCAGAGCGTGAGTTGGGCCCGCGAGGAGATCCAGCACGGGCATGCCCCAATGGGAAGCGAGGCGGTCGCAGTCCGTCAGAGTCCACGCGGCCTTTCCCCGCTGCCTGCGACTGACCTGACTTTGCGTCAGCCCCAGAGCGGCAGCCAGCGCCGACTGCTGCTCACCGGTACGGTGCGCAATCGCGGTCACCGTCGCCCGCAGGGTTTCCTCGGTACTCATCAGCATGCGCACACCCTACCCGCCGCATGCGCATATCGCATTCATCATGCATGGTGCGCATCTTTGCGAGGGCTCTCCGCCGGATCGCATTCATGAACACCCCGCCCAGCTGCCTCTACTGACCGGGAGGCTGTGAGGGCAGTGCCGGAGAGCACCCAGCCGTCCTTGGTATGCCTACCACGTAACCTGCGTTACGACGCTGCGGGTCAACGCACGGTTGCCTGAAATGAGCGGTTCACGACAGCGTTCGCCCGACAGTCGTCGTGACCGTTCACCGTACGGAACCCCGGGGCAGTGCGATGGACCAGCCTCCGGGTGGCCACCACGGTGACCGTCACCGGAGGCCGGCACCCGAAGGCCGGGCGAAGTCGGGCGCCGTGATCGTCCCGAGCGCGGTGCGGCCGAACTCGGTGGGGCCGAGCGGGTTGCTTCGGTGTTCAGGTCCTGACCGGCGGGGCGCAGGGAGTGGGGCAGGGTGCGAAGTTCAGCGAAGGGGGAGGTCGCCGAGCGCACTCAGCCGGGTCGGCCCAGGAGTTATGCGGTCAGGTCAGTCAGCAAGGTGGCGGCCTGGTGGGCGAGTGCGTGGATCTGGGTGTCGGTGTACCAGGCGCGGCTGTAGTTCAGGGTCATGGTCAGGCGGCCCTGATAGCGCTTGACGACGGCGAAGACCATCGGGACGTGGCCCAGTGGTGCCAGGCACACATCGACCATGCGGAGACCGTCCGGCAGATCGGGGGCGGTGATGGCGCCGACGTTGGTGATGACGAGGCTGGGCGGGTGCTGGTCGAGCATGTGGGGGAACGCGGCCAGTTCCATCGCGGCGGCTCCGTTCTCCAGAGCAGCGCGCAGCCGGGTGTCCAGGTCCTGCCCGACCGCGACGGGGTCCGCCCCGCCGGCGACCTCAAGCCGGATCGAGGTGGTCGTCGCGGCGGACTGGAGGACCTCGTAGGGCAGCGGCGGGACGAGTCTGCGGCGCATGTCGACGGCCGTCGTGCACAGGATTCGCACCGGTCCACCCGGTGCGGGAAACAGGGTGCGCAGAGCGGTCAGCAGGATTCCGGAGACCAGTGCGTTGACGGTGAGGGAGGCGTCGTGGGCCCGCCGGACCAGCTGTGCGCACTGGTCGGCATCGGCTTCGATCTCGATGATGCCGAAGCTCAGGTCGGGCCCGGGGCCGCCGTTACGCGAGGCCGGAGTGGGCAGCAGCGCGGGCGGAGCCCCGGTGTCCAGGCGGGCGCGTTCGTCGACGAAGTCGCGCAGCTGCCGCGGGGTGAAGCGCGCTGCGAGCAGGTCGTCGAGCGCCGGGCCCAGCACCGGCCGGACGGGCTCGTCGGGAGCGGGCCGGCCGGTGGACAGTGCGGTGTAGAGGGTCCACAGGCGTTGGTGGACAGCGACGTAACTCATCGCGTCGGCGAAGGCCCGGGGAAGCGTCAGGACCACCCGGCGGTGACCGGGGCGGTCCGGCTCGTGGAGCACGGTGATCCGGAGCAACGGATCCTGTTCCCAGTTGAGGGGTGCGCTGATCTCCTCGTCGAAGTCAGCGCCATGGCCCAGGAAGGGTCCGGTGGCCGTCTCCCCGATCCGGGCCAGTGGCCCGGCCTCCGCACGGTCAGTGGTGATCCTGCCGGTGATCAGGGGGTAGCAGGACCGCAGTCGGGCCAGGGCAAGCGCCAGGACCGCCTCGTCGAGCTCGCCCACGATGTCGCAGTGCAGTACGAGCCGGACACCGGCAGCAGTGATGGCCGCCTCGTGCGGTGCGAGCTGACGCTCCGTCATCGCCCCTCCCCTGATTCCACGGACAGCGACACCATCGCCCGGCACGCCACCACCGGAGACGGCTTCGCACCGCGTTCATCCGGACGAATGAACGCACCGGCGCGACCGTGCCGGAGTGGTGGGTCTGGCACGCTGCCCCGGCTCTCAGGAGGGGTCGGGGACGAACTCGGTCCGGTCGGTATGAAGGGTCATGGTCCCCGGGCAGGTGCCGTCCCACTGGAGACCACCGTGTTCGTAGCGGTTGCTGAGGGTGGCCCACCAGAGATTCGAGGTCATGATGTGGCCGACCGTGTCGAGGTAGCCCCGCAATCCCTCAGGGCTCTCCCCGTCCCTTTCCTTGTGCGGGTCTCCGCGCGGCTCCGGGTCCGGGGCAGGGACCGGTGAAGGACGACGGGCGTCATGGTCCATGATCTGTTCGCGCAGGTACAGGAAGTGCGCCTCGGTTGCGTCGATGAGCGTGCACAACCGGTTCATCGCGCCCCCGGTGGTGAGCCCCTCGCTCTCCCGGAGGTGGTGCACCAGATTCATGGTGTCGCCCATGGCGGCTTCCCGCCGGTAGGAGACAAGGTCGTTGATCAAGGTGTAGCCGTCGACGGCGGTGTCGTGCAGGGCCTTCATCTCCGGTCGCCGGAACGTCTCCTCGGCGAGCGGCAGCGCGGGGTTCTGCGCTTCGGCGAATCCGAAGAGCCAGCGCACGCCCAGGCTGCTGCGCCGCTGGTGCAGGTAGTCCTCGTAGCCGGTGTACTCCTCTTCCCGCCACTGTTCGAGTTCGGTGGTGAAGCCGTAGGCGAAGTCCTCCATGCAGGCGACGAACCGCTCCCAGGCGGGACGGGGCATGCGCCGGCGCAGCCAACGGAATTCGGCGGTCAGCGGGGTCGCGCCGTCCTGCCATCCCACCAGGTCCGACATGAGGCGGGAGAAGACACCCCAGGTCGCGAAGGAGCTGCCGCCGAGAGCGCCCCGGTCGACGAGGCTGTTCTCGATCCCGATGAGGTGGTTCATGAGCTTCTAACACACCAGTGCGAGGTCGTAGCCGGCGTGCGGGATGCTCAGCGCGACCAGGAGCGTCCCGTCGACGTTGTGCTCGACGCGGTCGTGGTCGCCGTCGTAGGCGAACCCGAGATGCTCGTGCGCCCAGGCGCCGGTCTCCGCCATCAGCCGCTCGCTGTCGGCGTGCAGGGCACGGGGCAGTTGGTGTGCGAGCACCGGCATCCGGAAGCTCTGGCCGGACAGGGCCGCCGCCGACCGGACGGGGGGCCGGACCGACAGATCCACTGCTGGCCGCAGACCGCGCGGTCCACGAACGTGCCCTCTCGGCCGGTCGACAAGGCACAGCTCTGGGCTGCCCGGCTGCCCCTCCCCCGGCGCCCTGTCATTGCGATGCTGTGCGGGCACGCTCCGGCGCCTCCCTGCGTGCCGATCGGCGAGGTCCTGTGCCGGCGGATCAGCGAGGTTCCGCGCCGGTGAGCGGGTGAGGTGACCCAGGGCCCGCAGCACGCAGATGTCGGTGAGCAGCGGCACGTGGTACGTGAAGGGGCGCGGGCCGACCATGTCGGGCGGGGAGTCGAACCGCCGTCCGCGTCCTGGCGTTCACACAGCCATCGGGCCCCCGCGCGCTGCGGTGGGCTGCCGGTGGCCTGCCTGCCGAGGGCGAGAAGTGCGTAGGAGGTGCTGATCGCGTCACTGGTGTGGCCCGGTTCTCTGCTCCAGCCGCCGTCCGGGTTCTGCGTGTCCGCCACCAGTTGCCGGATCCGGGCGGCCATCGCGAGCCCGGACGCTCCCGGGCCGGCTGCCATGCGGGCCCGGTACAGGACGTGCAGCCGGCTGTTGCTCCAGCCCGGCTCGAAGTATCCGTCCCGGTGCTGACTCGCCGCCAGGAACCGGCGCGCCTCCTCCAGCAACCGGGCGTCCCCACGCCCCGCGGGCGCGAAGGCGTTCACTGCGGCCGCCGTCATGCACGCCTCCGACGGCCCGCCCGCGACATACGTGGGAAACCCTCCGTCCGGCCCGCGCAGCGCCCTGAGTCTGCCCAGCCCCGCGTCGATCTCGTGCTTGTAGCGTCCGGGGTCGAGGGCCTGGAGGAATTCCAGGGCCACTGAGGTGTCGTCGGTGTCCGTGAGGCGGGTGCCGTTCGTGATGGACCAGCCGCCGCACTGTTTCTGCTCGCTCACCAGATGGCCCGCCACCTGGTGCAGCAGCGAAGTGGAGGCGCCTGCCACCGCCAGGGCCAGGCCACCGGTGGCGGTGCACCAGGTGTCGATGTCCGATACGAACGGGAATCCCCCGTCAGCACGCTGCAGGGGCAGCATCGCCGTCAGGCCGCGCCGGACCAGGTGGTCGTTCCCGGGCAGCCGTGCCAGGGCGTGCAGGGCCAGTACGTGGGCCAGCAGGTGTCCCTCCCACACCCGGCCCGAACCGTCCTGCGTCGCCCGCAGCGCCACGAGATCATCTGCGCTGATCTCCACGGGCCCGTCCCGGGTGGATCGCACGATGACCGCGGACGCGACGCTCTGCACCCGCGCCCACGGGTGCAGGACACCGCTCGGTGCACTGCCCGCGGGGTCGGCGGCGCTTGAAGGGACTGTTGCAGAGGCGGTTGCGGCGGCGGTTGCAGCGGCCGTTTCCGGGGATCTCCCGGTGTGCCCGCCGAGGATCACCGCCACCGCGTCGAGGACCAACCGGCGCCGGGGCGCGACATAGGAGGGCACCTGTTCCAGGATGAGCGTACGGAAATCCTCCCCCTCCGGTGCCGGCCCTGCTCCGCTGCCCACCAGGGCCAGCGACCGCTCCAGCGGATCAGGACTCTTGCACCGCAGCCACAGATAACGGGTCACCCGCTCACGGCTTCCGGAGAAGTCCATGAGCCGGCGCATCAGCGCCAGCACGAGAGCGGACTCCAGAACCCGGCTCCGGCACGGCTCCCGCAAGGCGCCGTCAGCTTCGACCCGCTCCTCCACCCGACTCCGCAGCCGGGCCGTCGCCTCCACCACGGTCACAGACGCATCCCGGCCTGCGGCGAATCTCGGACCCGGGCGGCGCTCCGGCTGACAGGTCTGCTCAAGATCCATGCTCAGGAAGCTAATGGGGAGCCCCGCCGGGCGTTCCTGCTCTTCCTCAGGTGCACCCGGATGGCGGACGACACCGCGTGCGTCTCCGACGTCGTCAGCTGATCAGCCGCGGTCCCGCTGGCCGGCGGGTCGGACGTGACGGAGCGCGCTGTCCGGCAGCGCCGAGCGTTCTGGCCGGACGGACGAGCTTTGTTCAGGTGTCGAGCAGTGCCGGGGCGGTGATGTCCTCGATGGTGAGCAACGTTTTCGACAGGCCCTGCTCGTAGTGGTGCCGCAGGAACATGTCGACGGCCTTGCGGTTGCGCTCGACGCCGTAGGGCCACCAGTCGTCTCCCATCAGGCGGCGGTTGCGTTCGAACAGGCTGCTGAACCACGGGGTGATGAGGTTCATGTGCTGCTTGACCGCGCCGCCCAGGTAACGCTGTTCCACCTGGCCCTTCGCGGTGCAGAACGCGTCGAAGACCGCTTTGAGCAGAGCGCCGTCGGAAGCGAACTCTCTGTCGACAGCAACCAGATGCATGGGCGGGAAGATGCCGGTACGCCCGTAGTAGTCCCGCTCCACCGTCTCGTAGTCCGGGAAGAGGCGGGCAACGCGCGGCGACCCTTCGGTGATGGCCCGGGGCACGTCGACGGAGATCAGCGCGTCGATCTCGCCCTCCTCCAGCATCGCGCCCAGGGTCTGGCCGTCTCCGAGGTGGCGGACGTCGGCATCCGCAGGCGTCGGCAGGGGGAGCCAGTCGAACGCGGGCAACGGGGTGTTGGTGCCTCCGATGACCCACGAGCACTCGTCCCAGCGCACCCCGAAGTCGTCGGCGAGGATGCCCTTGACCCACACACCGGGGTCATGCCCGTACAGGGCGAACTCCCCGATGCGCTTCCCTGCCAGATCTCCGGACTGCTCGATGCCGCTGTCGGTGTTGACGAAGATGGCCGAATGGCGGAAGTTGCGGTTGGGGAACACCGGGAGCGCGACGAACGGCCGCTGCGCCGTGTCCCACATCCGCAGGAAATAGGTCAGCCCCAGCTCGGCGACGTCGAACTCGCCGAGCACCGCCCTGCGGAAGACGTCCGAGACGATCGGCGCCCCCTCGACCGTGGCCGTCACTCCCTCGATGGAGACCTCCCCCGTGAGCAGTGCTTGCGTGTGCTCGTAGGGGAAGACGCCGACGTGGATCTCGCGTTGGTTCATGGCTTGCCTCCTCGATCCCACCTTCAGAACGCGGACGCGGACGCGGACGCGTCCGTGGCCGACCTGATCGCTGCCACCGTCGAAAACCCGGACCGGATCCGCAAACGGTCCGCACGCTCCTGCCCCCGTCCTGACCGGTCGCGGCGCCGCCCCCTGAAGGTCAGCCGACCGGGCGCACCTCCTGCGCCTGCGGGTTCTCGAACTGGGTTCGGTACAGCTCCTGGTAGCGGCCTGCGGCTGCCAGCAGTTCGGTGTGGGTTCCGCGCTGGACGACCCGGCCGTTCTCGACGACCAGGATCAGGTCGGCGGCCCGTACGGTCGAGAGCCGGTGGGCGATCACCACCGCGGTACGGCCCTCAAGTGCCTCACCCAGGGCCTCCTGGACGGCGGCCTCGGAAGTGGAGTCCAGGTGGGCCGTGGCCTCGTCGAGGATGACCACGCGCTGGCGGGCCAGCAACAGCCTTGCAATGGTGAGCCGTTGACGTTCACCACCGGAGAGCCGGTATCCGCGTTCACCCACGACGGTGTCTAGGCCGTCGGACAACGAGGCCACCAGCCCGTCGAGGCGGGAGCGGCGCAGGGCGTCCCAGATGTCGTCCTCGGTGGCGTCGGGCCGGGCGAGGAGCAGGTTCGCCCTGACGGATTCGTGGAAGAGGTGCCCGTCCTGTGTGACCATCCCCAGGGTCTCGCGGATCGATTCGGCGCTCAGGTCGCGTACGTCGACGCCGTTGAGCCGTACGGAACCGGAGTCGGCGTCGTACAGCCGCGGCAGGAGCTGCGCGATCGTGGACTTGCCCGCTCCCGAAGAGCCGACGAGTGCGACCATCCGGCCCGGTTCGGCACGGAAGGAGACCTCGTGCAGGACCTCGGTACCGCCACGGGAATCGAGGGTCGCCGTATCTTCGAGGGAGGCCAGTGAGACCTTCTCGGCGGTGGGGTAGGCGAAGGAGACCTTGTCGAACTCCACGGACACCGGTCCGTCCGGCACCCGGTGGGCGTCCGGCTTCTCGACGATCAGTGGCTTCAGATCGAGAATCTCGAAGACCCGCTCGAAGCTCACCAGAGCGCTCATCACCTCGACCCGGGCGCCGGCCAGCGAGGTCAGCGGGGCGTAGAGGCGGGTCAGCAGCAGGGCGAGGGATACGACAGCCCCCGGGTCGAGCGTGCCGCGCAGGGCGTAGTGGCCGCCGAGTCCGTAGACCAGGGCCAGTGCCAGGGCCGACACCAGTGTGAGAGCGGTGACGAACGTCGACTGGGCCATGGCGGTACGAACACCGATGTCGCGTACCCGGCTCGCGCGGGCGGCGAACGCGGCGGACTCCTCGTCGGGACGCCCGAAGAGCTTGATGAGAGTCGCGCCCGGGGCGGAGAAGCGTTCGGTCATCTGCGTACCCATGGCGGCGTTGTGATGGGCGGCTTCGCGCTGCAGCGCCGCCATCCGGGTGCCCATCCGGCGGGCGGGGACGACGAACACCGGCAGCAGCACCAGAGCGAGCAGGGTGACCTGCCAGGAGATGCTGAGCATCACGGCGAGGGTCAGCAGGAGCGTGACGACATTGGAGACGACGCCGGAGAGGGTGTTGCTGAAGGCCCGTTGAGCTCCGATGACGTCGTTGTTGAGCCGGCTGACGAGTGCGCCCGTGCGGGTGCGGGTGAAGAAGGCGACCGGCATCCGCTGCACGTGGTCGAAGACCGCCGTGCGGAGATCGAGGATCAGCCCCTCGCCGAGGGTGGCCGAGAGCCGGCGGGTGAGCAGTCCAAGTCCGGCCTCAGCGACCGCGATCGCGGCGATGAGCCAGGCGAGGCGGGAGACCGTGCCGCTCTCCCGGCCTTGAACGATCGCGTCGACGACGCGGCCTGCGAGTACCGGAGTGGCCACCGCGAGCAGAGCGGTGACGACACTGAGCAGGAGAAAACGGTACAGCTGCCGGTGGTGCCGGCTGGCGAACGTGGCGATACGGCGCAGAGTGGCCCGGGAGAAGGGTCTCCGGTCCTGTTGGGCACTCATCGCACTGTGCAGCGAGTGCCATGCGGTGACTTCCATGTCCATGAAGGTGACTCCGAATCTGTTGGCCCGGCGCTGGTGGCCCCGGCGCTGGTGGACCGACTCTTGGTTCCCATCGGCCGTGTGGTCCGGGATGCATACAGAACGCTAAAACCTCAAGCAAACTTGATGTCAATGGACTGCGCTGCCGGACCCCGCCTGTCCCTCCGGTCCCGTTGGTCCCGTTGGTCCCGCCGATTCCGCCGATCCCGCCGGTCAACTCGCCTGTTCCGAGGGATGATCCGACCAGTCCGGCACGCAGCTCAGGGTGTCCGGTACACAGCGCAGGGTGTCAGGAACCGCCGTGCGGTGGCGAACCGGCCATCGTCCCGCGTCCTCCCGTGTCATCCCGCATCATCCCGGTCAGCCGCATGACAAGAGCGGCAGCGGGTGACGGTGTGGCTTCGCCCGCAGTCCGAGCAGCGCTCCGGCAGCGATTCGCGCCCCTGTGGCGTCGTCGGCATGGGCTGGTCATGGCCAGGCGATGGGCGATTAGTGCGAGTGCCGGTCGAATGGGTACTGATCGGATCGCCGCACCCGCTATCGGATCACCGACTCGCTGCGGACGGGGATGATCCGGATATGGATCTCCGTCTGTCCACGGCCCAGGGCCGCTGGGTCATCCTCACGACCGTGCTCGGTTCCAGTATGGCGCTGCTGGACTCCACCGTCGTCAACGTCGCGTTGCCGCGCATCGGTGACGATCTGCACGCCCCACTGGGTTCCCTGCAGTGGATCACCAACGCCTACACGGTCACGCTGGCCGGGCTGATTCTCCTCGGTGGCTCGCTCGGCGACCGGTACGGACGCCGCAGGGTGTTCGTCATCGGGGTGGTCTGGTTCGCATGCGGTTCGCTGTTGTGCGGTCTCGCGCCGACTACGGAGGTGCTGATCTCCGCGCGTGCCCTGCAGGGCATCGGCGGCGCGCTGCTGACTCCGGGCTCCCTCGCCATCATCCAGGCCAGCTTTCATCCTGCCGAACGCTCGAAGGCCGTCGGCATGTGGTCGGGTCTCGGCGGCATCGGATCGGCGATCGGCCCGTTCGTCGGCGGCTGGCTGGTCGATGGGCCGGGCTGGCGCTGGGTGTTCCTGATCAATCTTCCGCTCGCGGCGCTGTGCGTACCGGTCGCGCTGCGACACGTGCCGGAGACGAAGGACCCGCGGCATCACGGCAGGTTCGACGTGGGAGGGGCCCTGCTCGGCGCGCTCGCGCTGGCACTCCTGGCCTACTCGCTCATCGCGGAGAACGGGTGGGCCGGGGGGCTCGGCGTCGTGGGCGCGGTGTCGTTCGTGCTGGTGGAGAAGCGGCGACCGGACCCGATGCTGCCGCTGTCGATCTTCTCCTCCCGCCTGTTCTCCATGGTCAACATCGTGACCCTGTGCGTGTACGCGGCTCTGGGCGGCTTCTTCTTCCTCGGCACACTGCAACTTCAGGTCGTGTCCGGCTACTCGCCACTGGCGGCCGGCACGGCCCTGCTGCCGACGACGGTGCTCCTGCTGCTGTTCTCGGCGCGGTCCGGACAACTCGCGGACCGGATCGGCCCGCGGGCCCCGCTGACCGTGGGGCCTCTGCTGTGCGCGGGGGGCCTGCTCCTGATGCTGAGGGTCGGCCGCCACGCCTTCTATCCGACGGACGTGCTCCCCGCGCTGGTGATGCTCGGCGCGGGCCTGGTCACGCTCATCGCCCCGCTGACCTCGACGGTGCTCTCCTCCGTGGAGACCGCCCGCGCGGGCCTCGCGAGTGGCGTGAACAACGCGGCGGCCCGCGCGGCCGGCCTGATCGCGGTCGCCGCGCTGCCGTTCCTCACGGGGATGGGGCCGCAGGCGTACCACTCGGCCACCGCCTTCGACCGGTCGTTCAACAAGGCCATGCCGATCTGCGCGGGCATCATGATCGCGGGCGCGCTCGTCGCCTTCCTCACCGTCCGAAGGCCGGCTCCCGCGGACCTGGCGCAGGTACGCGCGGAGCCCGAGTGCCGCATGAGCTGCGGGCTGTCCGCGCCGCCACTGGAACAGGTCACCGCGGACACACCTCCCGAACGGCGGCACGCCGGGTCGTAGGCGTGTCGCCTGACCCGTTCGGGGCCGTAGTTCGGCCCTTCCGCGCGGAACGCGGCGCCGTCACCGCAGTGGAAGAACCACTGGGGCTCCTGCCATGCCTCGAAGCCCGGAGTGCGGCTGTCGACGGCTGCGAAGACCTTGAGAGGAACGTCGTCCCCCAGACTGGTCCCGCCCGTGAAGTGGGCATCGAACCGCTCTGCGGCGCTGCCGTCCGCGATGCACCACGGGCACAAGTGCCCCGTGAGGTCCTCGGCTGCGTAGACCGGTCCGGTGTATATGTGCCCGCGCTTCCGCTCACAACAGAGGCACGTCGCGTCGGAGGGAACCACCACGCCCGTGGCCACAGGATCGGGGTGATACGGAAACTCGGGAAGCAGCTCGGTCACAGCCCGGCACCGTAACAGTCGCCCCGGACAGACAACCGCGACCGTACGGAACACTCAGGCCGGGTGCTCGTCCACAAGAACACCCGGGTGATCAGCTGACGGTGGGCCAGGTGCGGAGCAGCGCGGCGATTTTGGGGGCGGTGCAGCCGGCGTCGAGGAGGAGGTCCCGCAGGGCTGTGGCGTGGTGGCGGGTCGGTTTGACGGCGATGCCCGTGGCTTCCAGGTACATGACGCCGGTGGCGGCGGCGACGGCCATGTTGGAGCGTTCCAGCCATCGGCAGCGGCCCAGGGTGTGCACGAGGGCGGCGGCTTTGGCGTAGGGGCCGTCGTAGATGGGCTGGTCGAAGGATTCGGCGCGATGGCGGGCGACGGCGGCGAAAGGCACGCCGTAGTCGTCAGGCGCAGGGTCGCCTGTTCCTGCGATCTCGGCGACCTGCAGGATCCAGGGAGTGTCGATATGCAGTTCCATCACGCGACGCGGGCCACCGGAGTGGTGTTCTGTGCGTCCTCGGCTTCGTCGAAGACGTCCTGGTGCTCGGCGAGGAAGCGGGCGGCTGCGTCCACCGCGCGGCTGCGCAGGCCGCTGCTGTCTTCCTGGACGAGGCGGGTGAGATAGTCGCCGACGCTCAGACCGAGGTCAGCAGCACGCTGCTTCGCGACTTCCGCGACATCCTGGTCGACCCGTGCCCCGAGCTGTGTCTTCGCCATGACCTCATGGTAACACTTGTTACCAAGAGCGTCTGGCGGCCATCCACGTACGTGACCTGCAACGACCAGAGCTCGCCTTGTACGCACGACTGTGCCTCGGTAGCGAAGCGGGCGGACGATTCAGAACCGGTGGCGAGCGCTATACGGTTCGGTGGTGGACGGATTCACCTATGCGCAGATAGGCGCGAGCCGCGAAGGACACTGTCCCGAAGGGTTCAGACCGTTGCGGGTGAGTACCCGGCTGGGCACGGAAGAAGACATCGTTCGGACCGCCGGCGCATACCTGCTGAGCTGGCAGATGCACCGGGCCGTAGGCGTGTCCATCGAGACGCAGGCTCCGACAGCGGTTGTCGGTGCAGAAGTTGTCGTGGGGCTGGGCATAGGCCCGTGGCGGGTTCGGGCGCCATGCCGCGTGGCGTGGACCGTGCAGAACGCGCGGCAGGTGGGGTTCGGGTACGGCACCCTGCCGGGGCATCCCGAGTGTGGTGAAGAAGCGTTCGTTGTCGAGAGGCTGGCTGACGGCGCCGCGTGGCTGACCGTCTCTGCCTTCAGCCGTCCTGACGCTTGGTGGACCCGCGCGGCCGGCCCTCTGGTTCCCGCCTTTCAGCGGGGGTACGCGCGCCGGTGCGGGCACGTACTGAGGAAACTGGCTGCGCAGCCGCGAGTGGACACCGATACGAACCGGTAAGGCGCGCCATCGTTACGAAGCGGTAGGTCGCACGCGCCATCGTGTTGATGTTCCCCGGCCGGACACGGAGCAGAACCGAACCCGCGCCGTCGGAGTCAGCTCCGTCTGCGGGAAACCGGCCTGTTCTTTTCGCCTTCGGGCATCTGGTTCGCCCACCACGGCCGGCGGTCCGTCCACCACAGCCCGTCCAGTGCACGGGCACGTTGCTGACCCGTGGGTCAGCTGGTGGCTGCTATCGCGGCGGGACCGCGTTGGGAGCGGGGGGTTTTGTCACCGACGCGGCGGGGCTGAATGGTGGCGGGATCGACGGCTTCACCGGGGGCGCCTTCGTGGTAAGGGCCGTCCGGATTGGTGTCGCGATCGTGCGGGAGGAGGAAGAAGACCCGGCGGAGATGGAGTCCGCTGTCGGGGTCGGACTCGGCATGGGTGTCGAGCTCGGTGTAGCCGATCATGCGGCCGTCCCGTTCGTAGCGGGGCTTGCCTCGGCGGCGGGGAGTTTTGTCGAGGGCCTGACGTACGTAGTCGAGATCGTCGGGGTCCTCCAGCCATACCACGGCGTTCTCGTGGCGGAGGTCGCTCTCGTTCAGCAGCGAGCTCATGGCTGCAGCCCCTTTTCGTTGTGGCCAGCCTCTTGGGGGCCGGGATGGGTGCGGTGAGCACGATCCCGGGTGGCGGCACCAGTGTCATGGTAAGCGGCGGACGCGCATGCGCCCAGGGCGCGAAAGTCAGTCATGGTCGTTGTGGGGTTCATCGTCGGTGAGCAGTCCGAGGCCGGGGTAGTACTTTTTGCCGCTGGATTTCATCATGTCGGCAGGTGAGGCCAGGGAGAGTTCCTGGCGGACGCGGGTGGCGAAGGCACGGGCGGTTGCGGGGCGGATTCCTTCGCCGGCGCTGCACCAACTGCTGTAGGTCGTGTACAGCAGGCCTTGTTCGACGCGGAGGTCGCCCGTCGTGCGGTCGGGGTGATCGGTGGTGCAGCACTCGGCGAGGAAGCGGCCGATGTGGTCTTCGGTGGTGGCGTAGGCAGCGGTGGCGCTGCGGACGGTGGCCGGTCCGGCCAGCGGGTCGCGGGTGTCGAGGTAGCGCTTGGCGCCTTCGATGAGCCACTGCAGGATGCCGGGGCCTTCGCTCTGCACGAGTTCCTTGGCAAGGTTGTCAATCTTGCGGGAGGCGGGGACCACACGTTCGAAGGGGATCAACCGGATCCGCCGCCAGAAGGCGTGGCCGCCGGTACCGACTTCGGGGCGGTGGTTGCCGAGCAGCCAGAGTTTGTGGGTGGGGTTGAAGCTGAAGAAGTCCTGGCGCATGCGGCGGGCCATGATGCGGTCCCCACCCGTGAGGAGCTTGACCCGGGATTCGTCGAACTTGTCGTTCGGCTTGAGTTCGGAGCAGACGACGATGCGCCGGCCGTGGAGTTCGGTGAGCTCGGTGGAGTGCTCGGAGAACTTGCCCTTTTCCATGAGGAAGCCGGGCGGGGCGGCCTGGGCGTAGTCACCGAGGATCTGCGTCATGACGTCCAGCAGGACGGACTTGCCGTTGGCTCCTGTCCCGTACAGGAAGGGCAGGACCTGGGCGCCGACGTCCCCGGTGACGGAGTAGCCGAGGAGCAGGTGGAGGAAGTGGATGGTCTCCTCGCCCTTGGCGTCCTCGCCGAAGGTGTCGTGGAGGAAGCGGTGCCACCGGGGCGTGGGCATCACTTCGGGAGCGACACTGGTGGCACGGGAGTGCATGTCCGCTTCGGGGTCGGGCTTGTGAAGGTTGCCGGTGTGGAGGTCGACGACGCCTGCGGGAGTGCACAGGGCGTACGGGTCTCCGTCCAGGACATCAGGGTCCAGGGCCAGTGCAGGCGAGGCCTTGGCCTGAGTGAGCATGGCCTTGATACCGGGGGTCGACATGGAACGCCGCCGGTGGGACGCCAGATCGCGGTTGGTGAACTGGCCGGTCGGGTCGGTCGCGGGCATCTGCTCGGCCAGGTCACCGGCTGCCCAGACGGCTGCCTTTTCGCCGCCGGTCCGCTTCCATCTGTACTGATCCCAGTGGTACCAGCCCAGGCCCTCGACATGACGGAACTGTTCACCGAACATCATCGCGAACAGTTTGGCGTTGCCGCGATCGGTGAGCAGTCCGGGAAGTTGCCCCGTCGGCGAAGGCGGCCCCTGCACAGCGGTGGTGATCTGCTGAGCGGGCAGGCTGGGCTGGTCCGCCTGGACTTCGAGAGCGAGCATCTGTTGCGCCGCGGCAGTGGCGTCGAAGCGTGGGATGTCGGCGCTGCTCATGGGCGTCCCTTTAGGTGAAGCGGCCGGGCTGCGCCGGCGGACAGGGCAGAGGCGATGACGGTGAGGCTGTGTCGGCTGCGGTTCGGGCGGGCGGCGTCGGCCGCTGTGATGAGCAGGTCGCGGGCCTGCGTCTCGGTCAGATGGCCGGAAGCGACGAGGCCACCGGCGGTGTAGGCGGCGCGGTTCAGCTTTTCGGTGAAGGCGGTTCCCTCGGGGGCGGCCGCACAGGCTTCCACTTGGGCCAGCAGCGGCTCCAGGAGCCGGTTGGCGCGTTGCCGACCGGCTGCTCGCGTCGATCCTGGGCGTGGCATCGGGACGTGAACCGGTTCCGTGCGCACGGTATGGCCGGTGCGCTGGAGCTCAGCCGCGAGCCAGTCGGGAAGAACCGCGGGCAGCCGTGCCGGACCTAGGGGGGTGTACGTCCCCGCGGGCGTGCGCGTGGCAGGGGTGACGATGTAACCGCCGGTGGAGCGGACATCGACCTGCCAGGCGAGAGCGACCTTGGGGCTGGAACCGACCGAGGAGCGGTAACCCGGCCCATTGGGCGGTGTCCGGTACCAGACGTGCAGGCCGCCTGATGGGGTCTGCACCCGCAAGGTCGTGTCGTCGTCCGCAGGGTTGCGCCGGCCTCGGAGTGCTGCCAGCAGAGCGAGTGTGTCGAACCCGGAGGCGAGGCCTGCCAGGTTGACGCTCTCGTGGATGGGGATGCCGGGCAGGAGCTGGTCGCGATGAGGGACTTCAGCGCTGTGCGCGTCGATGTCGAGAACGACAAGGCCGGCCGGGCCGCAGGAGACACCGACGCCGAGGGTGGGGTTCTTGCCCCACCAGGCGGCCAGGAGAGCCGGGTTCGTGGTGGCCGCGTGGAAGCTGTGGCACCACCTCCCCGCGGCGATGCAGGCGCAGTCCACGGGGCTGTGGGGCACCTCCCGGCACGGCGGGCAGTTGCCTGCGGGAGTTTTACGGCCGGCGGCCAGGGGGTGGACGGGCCAGCCGTTTGCGGCGCACCAGCAGGCAACGTCGTAGGGACTCGTGGCTCCAACCGGCTGGGAACCACTGGTCTCTCGTTGACGCGCCACGCTGATTCGTCCTTGTCGAGGGGCTGACCGCTTATTCAGTCCCTGGGGTAAAAGACCAGCTCACAGCGTTGCGAAGGCTGAACAAGGGACCGAAGGGACTGAGTTTCCCAATCAGGCCTGAGCCTACAGCAGCCACTTGGGTGCGGGTAAAGCCGTTTCCTAACTTCAGTCCCTTCAGTCCCTGTTTCAGCCATGGGAGTTGGGCAGCACGGAGCCCGTTCCAGGTTGGTGGCCAGGTCAGAGGGCCGGGCGTGTCGGGGTTGCGGGACGTGATGCGGCACAGAGGGACTGAGAGACCCAGTGAGTTTCGGTCCCTCTTCAGTCCCTGCCACAAAACCGCAGGTCAGAATGCATCTCCCCTGAAACCGAGGGACTGAAGGGACTGAAAAGCTCAGTTATGAACTGCTCAGGGGTAGGTACCTCTTGTTACGCGGGTGCGCATACACGCGCACACGTGATGAAGGGAACTAGAAGATTCGGTCTCTTCAGTCCCTTCAGTCCCGCTCTCGGACAGAGCAAACGCCTTTGACCTGCGGCTTTGCCGAGGGACTGAAGCAGGGACCGAACTGAGAGGGACTGTGGGCTCCCCCGGACCCCGGATGACGGGCAGTACGCACCCGAGGCCGTCTGTGCTCCTGGACTCCTTTGGGTACCGGCTGAGAGCAGCGGCTCAAGGCCGAGCAGACCGGCGCGGATTGACGCTGATGGGTCCGCAGTCGAGCGCGCCGCCCACCGGGCCCGGGGAGCATGACCGTGAGGCAAGACGTCCCGGCGGACAGGCGAAGCGCGTGATTCCCGGCCGGCTCCTGTCCTCCGGAGTAACAGGGCCTTATGCACGTCCAGAAGGGCGTGCGACCTCCCAGGCTGCCTCGATCATCCGGAAGATCTCGTCCACCGCGGCCTCCGGATCGGCAGCCTCACGGGCCAGTGAATAGGCGTCGATCACGAACCTCGCGACCGTCCGGCTCGCCGTTGCGGTCTGTGGCAGTCCGGGATCGGCGGTGATGGCCGTTGCCAGCGTTTCCGCATGGCGCAGCCTCATCGACTCCTCGTACCTCCGCAGGGCGGGTGATTCGTCGATCATGCACCAGATGGGGGCGGCGCTGTCCGCCGTGCAATGCCGTACCAGGGCATGGGTCTCACGGCGCAGTGCAGGGATGAGCGGCTCGTGTGGAGCCCGGCCGGTCACTGCCTGCGTGAGTCGTTGCTCGAAGTCTTCATCCTGCTCGAACACCAGGGCCTCTTTGGAGGCGAAGTGGGAGAAGAGCGTGGTGACGGCTACGTCAGCCTCAGCGGCCACTTCACGAATGCCCACCGCGTCGTACCCACGCTCCAGGAACAGCCGCAACGCGGTGTCAGCGATCTTCTGGCGGGTCGCGGCTTTCTTACGCTCACGGCGCCCGGACGGCAGGGTGGTCATAGTCTCACGCTATCAGTTACTAATCTGAAACAGTTTCAAAAAGCTAACCGTTAGTGTTATGGTCCACCGCATGAAGAAAGTGAGCTTCGCCGAGTTCGGCGGCCCGGATGTTCTGCAACTCATAGATGCCGAGGAGCCCCACGCGGGCCCCGGCCAGGTACGCATCGCCGTGCGGGCGGCAGGCGTGAACCCCGTCGACTGGAGGGTCCGTGAAGGTCAGATCCTGAAGGCCCATCCGATCGAGTTGCCCGCCGGGGTCGGGCAGGACGCCGCCGGGGTGGTGGATGAGATCGGGGAGGGCGTCGAAGGTGTCGAGGTCGGCGACCACGTGTTCGGCGAAGGTTTCAGCACCTATGCCGAGTCCGCTGTGCTGGCAGCCTGGGCCCGTATGCCTGAGGGCCTGACGTTCGAAGAGGCCGCCGGGTACCCCTCGGTGGTGGAGACCGCGCTGCGCATCATCCGCGAGGTCGGTGTGCAGCGCGGACAGACACTGCTGGTCAGCGGCGCGTCGGGGGGAGTCGGATCGGCGGTGCTGCAGATCGCCCGCGACCGCGGCATTACGGTGATCGGCACCGCGGGGATGGCGAATCAGGCGTACCTGCGGAGCCTGGGTGCCCTCGCCACGACGTATGGCGAGGGCTGGGTCGAGCGGGTGCGTCGGCTCGGGGATGTCGACGCGGCGCTCGATCTGGCCGGTTCGGGCGTGATTCGCGAGCTCGTCGAGCTGACCGGAGACCCGCAGAAGGTGGTCTCCATCGCCGATCTCGATGCGCCGGAGTCCGGTGTCCGGTTCTCGGGCGTGGCCGGGAGCGTGCCGGATGCGCTTGTCGAGGCCGCCGGTCTCATCTCGCGGGGAAAGCTCCACATCCCGGTCGAGAAGTCGTACGCGCTCGCCGAGGCCGCGGCTGCGCACGCCGACAGCCAGGCCGGTCACACGCGCGGCCGTCGGGTCGTGGTCGTCTGAGCCGTCTGCCGCGCCGTTGCGCCGCGTCTCCGGCGCTGCCAGGACGATGACCTGCGGTCACCTCAACAGTCCGCACGGTCCCGGGTTTTAGCCGGACATCGGGCGGCGGCCCCGGCCGGGTATCGGCCGGGGCCGCCGCCCTCGGCGCGTCCCGGTGTGGGCCTTGGTGTTGCCTTGGTAGGGGCCAGGCGGCAGGACCATTGCCCAGCCAGGTTCGGCCTTGAGTCTGCCCGGCCGGGCTCGGCCGGATTGCCGTCGCCTCGCTCCGAGTGAGAGGCCGCTCTCAGCCGTCGGCGGTTGCATCGCCTGGGGTTGGCTTGTTGGCGAAACCAAGCGGGGCCGGCCTCAGTAAAGAGACCGGCCCCGCAGAAGGACGTAGCTCCGCCGTCAGGAGGCCTTCGCTGCCTTCTCACGGCGCATCTTCGCCATCTGATTCACCTCGTCGACCATCGCGAAGAACTGGTCGTCCTCCATACGCCGGTTCAGATAGAACGCGGCTTCCTTCCCGTCGTCGTACGGGAACTTCCGCACACCGGAGCCCGTGTCAGCGGAGGCCTGGCGGGGCTCGGGCACGCTCTCACTCGCCGCTGTCTGCGTCTCGTGCGTCTCAGTGGTGTCCGGCTCCGGCTTCAAAACGCCGTTTTGAAGCTGCCCGCCCTCCGCGCTGTCACCGCCGTGCTGTGCAGTTTCCAAAACGCCGTTTTGAGGCTGGCCGTCCACCGGCCAGTCGTCGGTGCTCTGGGCGGTCTTCAAAACGCCGTTTTGAACCGGCTTCTTGCGGGGCTTCGGCTGCTGGGCCGATTCCTTGATCTTGGCGACTTGTGCCCGCTGCTCTTCGGCCGGCTTCGAAGCAAGCCCCCGCGCCTGGGACGGCTTGAGCGACCCGGCCTCGATCTCGTGCTTGACCTCGTCGTCCAGCTTGAGGAGTTCGAGCCGGTGCGAGACATACATCTGGGACTTGCCGATCCGCCGGGCGACCTCGTCCTGGCTGCCGTGACGCTCCACCATGCGGCGCAGGAACTCGGCTTCCTTGATCGGGTCGATCTTCTTGCGGTGGATGTTCTCGATGATGACCGCGTCGTCGAGCCGTCCGTCTTCGTCACCGAGACGGTCCTGCACCCGGATGTCGAAACGGGTCCAGCCGAGTTGGCGGGCCGCAGCAAGCCGCCGGTTGCCGCCGACGACGACGTACTCCGCGTCCTTTACGGCCTTCGCGTACTCGGGCTTGATCCGTACGTACACGTCGTGGGAGACCGCGGCCACGGGCTGAAGTTGGCCGACGAGACGCATTGTTTCCTTGAGTTCAGCGAACTCGGGGTCGTCGTCGGTGTAGTCCTCGGGCTGGCGCGGATTCTCAGGATTCCCTGTGATCGTGTGCATCAGCACGGTGGTCGGCGGGAGGGCCGGCTTGTCCTCCGCCTCACCACTGACGGCGCCGGTAGCAGGGGCCTGGTTCAGCAGAGTGGTGAAACTCGTCCGCCTGCTCATCAGCGGCCCTTCCTTCCAGCACCGATCTCCAGAGCCAGCTTGTAGAAGTCCTCGCGGGCTTCCATCGCGACGCGGTTCTTCTTGTAACGGGTGACAACGAGTCCTTCGACCGCCGCACGCGTATGGATTTTGTAGTGGCGGACCACGGTCTTGGCGAGGTTCCACCCATTGCCGAGGACGTATGCCTCGGTGTCGTCCAGGTCCGCTTTGCCGTCTCGGGGGTCCCAGTTGTTGATGACGACCCAGTACGGCTTGCCGAGGGGCTTCACGACTTGCTCGATGGTGTCCCGGGTCGGCATGAAGCCGAGCGGTTCCGGCTCGATCGGGACGATGATGTCGTCAGCGACGGAAAGGACGGCCCGCATCGCGTCTGCGGCAGCACTCTTGCCGAAGGGGTCCCCGGCTTGCTCGAGATCGTCCTCGGGCAGATCCATCCAGCCGGGGGTGTCGATGAAGGCGTGCTTGATCTTCTTGGACTTCTTGAGCTCAGGGAAGAAGCCGAGGTCCTTGCGCGTCTTGGTCTGCACGAAGGAGAAGGGGAGTTCGTCGCCGACTTGTTCCGACCACCACGTTGCCGATCCCTGAGGGTCGCTGGAGATCGCGACGACGTAGTCGGGATCGTCGGCTGGGGACTGCCCCAGCACCTCAGCAGTGGTGGCTGCTGTGTTGACGGTCAGGGTCGACTTGCCGACCCCACCCTTACGGTTGATGAACGCCGTGATGCGCGCCATGAGTTGTGACTCCGTAGATTCCGTATGCTTCCCGGCCGGTGAGGGCCAGTACTGGCGGACCCACACAGCATTTCACGCCTGGGTCCTGTGGTGTCCCCTGAGTACCGCGCGTCGCGTCGGCAGACCTTTCAAAACGCCGTTTTGAAAGGTCTGCCTTCCCCGAGGCATCGACCGCTGCACGGACCACGGTCAAAACGCCGTTTTGAAGCCCACTGTCCGTTCAGACCGCCAGCCGCCGGCCATCCGAGTCCCGGCATGCGGCTGCCTCTCCCCCACCGCCATGGGATGCCGGACACCTCCATGGGATGCCGGAGTACGAGCGACCAGATCTGCCCAGCGGGCAACTACGGGCCCCGACGGAGCGATGCCGCACGTGAACCGGTGGGCTCTCCACGTGCGGCCGACTCCCCTACCGGCCTCGTCGCTGCGACGAGCCCGGCAGGAAATGATCGAGGACGGCGTTCAAGAAGTCGCTGCGGTTGTCGAACCGGTAGGCCTCTGCCCACGCGTCGTAGACGGCGAGCTCACGGCGGGAGGGCCTGAACGACAGCTGCACCCGGCCCTTGGTGCGGCCGCGTGCCGGCCTGCGGTTTGCGACATCGCCGAAGAGGTTGTCGTCGTCGCCGTCCTCGTCGAGGACCACGGGCTGCTGGCGTCGGCGCTCCTTCTGCAGGAGTTGGCCGAAGCATCCGTCACGGCGCGCACTGGTGAAGGCGCGCCTGACGACTACGGCGTTGGTGGGTTCATTGCCGTGCTGCTGACGCTGCGCAGACTGGTAGTCCTCAAAGCGCTGCCGAACATCGTCAGTCACCATGGCCATGGCCTGAGTGCTGGTCTGCCCGCCTTCAACCTCTCGCACGGATACGGTCGGCTCTCCGGGGCCGGCGGCAGGCGCGTGCCCGGCCGGTGGGCGGACCGGAAGCCTCTCCCTGTCCGTGAATGTCGCTGCGGGCGCGCTCCCGGGCGTCTCCCCCGTCTGTGCGGGCGCGGCGGGCGCGGGCGCGGCCGGTGTCGGCTGCGGGCTGTCCCGGGGTTTGCGTGCAGGCGGGGCGAACGCCGCGGCTGCAGCCTCAGGCAGGGTGAAGGCACTGAGCGCGGTAGTGGCGTCAGGAAGACCTCCCCGTTTCTCAGCCGCCGTGTTCGACTTCGGCGCCGTCGTTGTCGTTGCCGTTGGCTCTGTCTTCGTCTTCGTCTTCGAGGCGCGGTCAGTCATGTGGTGTGCTGCTCCTCACGGTCGAGATCGGTCTTTGCCTGGAGCACTTCCATGGCGAGCGACTGGTAGTCACCGGCCAGCGCACGCATGGAGGTGCGCAGGGCAGGTTCGAGGTCGGAGGACGAGACCATCTCCTGCGGCACCTTGCCGTGGGTGCGGCAGGCCACGGCAGCAGATTCCACATGCCGGATCACCTGGTCGAGGACCCGGGCCGCGCCGTTGAGGTCAGCCCGCAGATGCCGCTTGATCGTGGCCTGGACCCGGGTGGCAGAGCTGTTGGTTGCGAAGACCACGACGCCCAGGAGCCGCAGCAGCGGATTGAGGCTGCGGGCCTTGGCGTACCGGGCAGCGACCGTCCGCAGTCCCTTACGGCTGGAGGGGTCCGACTTGGACGGGATCAAGATCATGTCTCCGGCGACCAGGGCCTGCAGCTGGAGCGGCTCGGAGCCCGGCGCGACATCCAGAATGATCACGTCGAAGTCGTCACGGATCGCCTCGACGGCCGCCGCGTACATCCCCATCCAGGCCAGCTGGTCCTCAGGGTCGTCGCTGCGCCTGGCGAGGCGACGCTGGCAGTACAGCTCTTCCACCACGTCTTCGAGGGCGCTCCCCCCGGGAACGACCCACAGGTTGGGGCGTGCTTCGCCGGTCGGTGTCAGCGGCTTGCCGTCGAGGATGGCGGCGGCCTGAGCGTAACCGTCGTCATCGAGCGCGCTGCCGGTGATCCCGAGGTCCTCGCAGTTGTTTCCCTGCTCGTCCATCTCCATCAGCAGAACGCGGAGCCCGAGCATGGAGAGGGCGACCGCGGTGGCCGCAGACAGACTGCTCTTCCCGACCCCACCCTTGCCATTGACGATCACGAAGACCTTGCGTGTGTGCAGCTGCTCGGCCATGTGCTGGAGCCGGCGCCGCAGTGCGGCTTTCACCGTGTCGAGCTCCACGAGCCCGAGCTGCGTCGAGTACTGAGGCACTGTCACCACATTCCGCTACAAAGAGAACATCATGTGATGAGTGAAGTTAGGGGAGTCTTTCGCCGTGCATGCCGCGCCACGCGCGAGTACGGCGCTCTCAACGCGTCCTGTCACACCGTTGGCTCTGTGGCCGCGAACGCCGACGGGCCTGCCGCGGGCGGTGCCCGTGCGGACACCTGCGTGTCCGACACATAGTGGAGCGTCTGGCACGGTTCATAGCCCGAGTCATAGCCCGAGTCATCGCGCGCTAGGCGGCGCGAGGGTCAGCTCTTGCCGGAGCGTCCAGAACGACCGGCCTGCACGCTGCCCGGCTGCTGGGGGAGCGACTCAACACCGCCCCGGCTGAGAGGAGCGGAGCCGCCCGGCTGACAGGAGCGGTGCCCGTTTCAAAACGCCGTTTTGAAGACCGGCCCCGGCTGACAGGAGCGGCGCTCGGTTTCAAAACGCCGTTTTGAAGATCGCCCGGCCCAGTACCCACCACCGCAGTACCCATCACCGAGGGGCGACGGTTTCAAAACGCCGTTTTGAAACCGAGCGCCGCTGGGGCGATCGGGAAGAGATGGGCCTTCTGCTCGGACGGCTGACGCGTTCCGGTCCACGGCGGTCAGCAATCGCGTGGCGGGGCAGGGCCTGGCCGTGAGGGTCTCCGCGCACGCTGAATCCTTCCTGGAGCGATGACGCGTAAAGGGCCGGCAGCGGTGCGGGCCGCTCTCCGTTATCCGTGCTGCGAAGGCGATCTGCCCGAGGGCCGGTGGAGACTGGAGCGGGCGCTCGAGTCCCTCTCCCGCCAGGTCCGCCGTGACTTCGCGGCAGTGGTCAAGGAGGTGGACATCCGCGTGCTCGATGCGACCTGGGCGGCGCACCTGATGCTCCTGGCTGGTGGGAGCAGCGGATCTGACGGTGCCGCCGTTCACGGCCGTCAACCGGCGGGCCAGCCAGTCCGTCACGCCGGGCTCGGGGCGTCATGGGAGATCCGTGAGATCCGTCCACGGATCAGCCTCGAATGCGGTCCAGGCAGACGAGCGGAACCGCCCGCATGAGTACCTCTTCGGGCGCGATCATCTGGGCTTCGGATACCGATCGTGGTGCGCATGCTTTGCCTTGTGGAGTGCGTCGGTGTCGCCGGGCTCCGCGCCGCGCTCCCTCATGATGTGAAAATGGCGGTTGAGCGCGGTGGTGAACTGCCGGGCATCGTGGTTGAGCTCCACACAGCAGGTGCGTCTGGGTGAACGGCTCTCGCGGATCTCTTCATGGTCACGAACGAGCTCCATCTCCCGGCGCTTCGCTCGTTCGGAGCCGCGCTGGGTGAGCAGTGACCCTCCCAGTGTCCCCGCCACGCCTGCCACCGCGATGAGCACTGAGCTGAGATCCACCGGCGCACTCCGGGAGTTCCTTCGGCCGCGTACCCGCTGCACGTGGTCCAGGCCGCCAAGTCTGCCGCTCCTCCGTGCGCCCGGGGCCTGGTGCTCTGTTGGCTGCCCTCAGGGCCGTCGAAGACCGGCGGCCGGCGAGTGGGGGAGGGGAGAGGCTGTCGAAGAGCACCATCAAGACCATTCGTGCGGTCTGATTCTTGTTTGATGTTCCGATGTTGCGTGAGAGCCTGGCCTATCTCGCCGGGTGTGACAGAGGCTGGGTGGGAGCAGCGCTGTGACGGTGGAGCGGCGTGGGGATACGGCAGCAAGGGGAGGTACGGCAGTCATGGGGGGAAGCATGAGCCGATCGGTCCGGCGGGAGAGTGCCGAGGTCGTGATTGCAGGGGGCGGCCCGGTGGGCATGCTGATCGCCGCCGAGCTCGCGGCTCTTGGCGTACGTGCCGTCGTGGTCGAGGCTGCGACGGAGACGCAAGTCCAGCCGAAGGCCACCACGGTGCACGCCCGGGCCGTGCAGGCGCTGGTCCGGCGGGGCTATCTGCCCGGTGTGCATACGCCGGGTGCTGTCAGTGAGAGCGAGGCGTTCCATTTCGCGGGGCTGCCCGTGGTGAGCATCTCGGTGCCGAAGGGGGAGCCCCGGCCCATCCTGAAGCGGGCGCAGGCGGATCTTGAACGGGAGTTCGAGTCACGTGCCATCGAGCGCGGCGCTCTCGTCCTGCGTGGGCATCGGATCACCACTGTGCGTCAGACGGCCTCCGGGGTGGAGGTCGAGGCCGAAGGCCCTACGGGCACGCTGGTCTGCTCGGGCGGCTATCTCGTCGGCGCGGACGGCAGTCGCAGCGTCGTACGGGAACAACTCGGCTTCACGGCCGACACGTCCCCCGCGACCGTCTCGGCGATGATGGGGCTGGTCAGGTTCCCGGACCCGGAAGCCGTACCGCCAGGATGGCAGCGCACACCGCGGGGATGGACCGTGGCCAGAGTGGGCGCCGACGGGATGGGCCTGATCCGTACGATGGACTGCACCCGCACGCACCCGAACCGCGCGGTCGCGCCGACGGTGGCGGAGCTGAGCAGTGAGGCGTCCAGGATCGCCGGCCACGACGTTCCCATGACCGATCCTGTCCATGTGACCCGGTTCAGCGACTACACCCGGCTCGTCCGCGACTACCGCGCAGGGCGCGCGTTCCTCGCCGGTGACGCCGCGCACGTACATCTGCCGATCGGTGGCCAGGGCCTGAGTACCGGGCTGGTCGACGGGCTGAACCTCGCGTGGAAACTGGCTCACGTGGTCCGCGGCACGGCGGGGGAGGGCCTGCTCGACACCTACGACGCGGAGCGCAGGCCGGTGGCGCAGCGGGTCATCGACGGTACCCGCGCCCAACTGGCGCTCATGCGCAGCGGACTCGAACTGGATCTGCTGCGTGAGGTCTTCGTGGGGCTGCTCGCCCTGGAACAGCCCAATCAGCAGATCAGCGAGATGATCAGCGGTCAGGACACGGTCTATCCGGCGCGTTCCGCCCCCGGCTCCGACTGGGAGGGTGTCTTCCTGCCGAACCTGTCGCTGAGTGTCGGCACCGAGGAGACGGATGTGGTGACGCTGCTCCAGGACGGGCGTCCCCTGCTGCTGGTGCACGAGTCGGCGGGTGCGTACCTCGCGGAGTCCCTGCCATGGCAGAGCGTGTTGTGCACGGTCACCGTGCACAACACGCTGCCTTGTGCGGCGTTGCTGGTGCGCCCGGACGGTCATGTTGCCTGGGCGTCGGACGGCGGTCCGCTCACCGAGGCACTACGCTCCTGGTTCGTCGAGCGACCCCAGCGGTGACGATCCGGTCGGGAAGGGCACGGAGCAAGGCGATGGCAAGGGCTATGCCACTTCTGCCACTGCCGCTTCGTCGATTTCGCGGGCGATGCGGGCACCGCGTTCCGGGGAGAAGTCGATCACGGCCAGCACCGCCGGTACACAGACACTGGGCGTGAGATGGCGCTGGAGTGCGGAGATCCGGTACTCCAGATCCGCGTAGCCGTTCAGGGTGTGTGACAACGACTGGAGGCCGGCGAAGGCGCCGACGAAAATGTCCGCGGTCTCGGTGGTCACCACGTGGGGCAGCAACTCGCCCTGTTCCATGGCTGCGTCGAGCAGATTCAGGGTCGCGTCACGCCATCTCAGGAACGGGCCGCTGCGGTCGAGTCCGTCTATCCGCTGGTCCAGGGACAGGCGGACGCCGGCACGAACCAGCAAGTTGGTCCGTACTCGGTACGCATGGACCAGCGACGTATCCACCAGCTCCTGCACCTTGGTGCTCTGGGGCGGGATGGTGATCCTCTGGTCCTGCTCGCCGAGCACGCCCTGAGCGAGGGTGTCCTTGGAGTCGAAGTGGAAGTACAGCGCTCCCTTGGTCACTCCCGCGACTTTGAGGATTTCTGTGATCGTGGCTGCCTCGTACCCGCGCTGCTCGAAAACCGCACAGGCGGCTGCGAGGATCGCCTGTCGAGTGCGGACTGCCCGCTCTTGTTTCACCGTGTCGCCCTTCTTCGTCGCCCCGTAGAGGTCAGGCTAGACGAAAGCATTCCCGAAATCCGCTTGAAAAAAACCGCCAAGCAGGTTTGTATCGTAACGCAAGTCAGTTCCGTGCAGCTTGCGAGCGGGGGGATTCCGTTGAAGGCAGCAGTTGTGAGCACACCGGCGCAGCACTCAGGATTCAGGGAGGAACACGGGTACATACCGGCAAACATGGCTCTGGTGCACCGGACCAGAGCGGAGGACACTTTCGCGATCGGCTGGAGTCAGCTGGGGGAGCGGCACTTCTCCGTCCAGGCGCGACTTCCGAGCAAGCACCCGTTCTTCAGCCCTGCGGACGGAGACACCTACGATCCGCTGCTGCTCGTGGAGACGATGCGGCAGGCGTCGATCATGGTGAGTCACGCTGGGCTGGCGGTGCCCCTCGGCTACCACTTCATGCTGTCGGATCTCGAATTCACCTGCCGGCCCCAGTACTTGGGCGTGGATGCTGAGGCTGCCGACATGGACGTCGAGGTGTTCCTTCCTGAGATCGCCACGAACAAGTCCGGACAGCCCAGCCGTCTCACCTGCCACTGGATCATGCGCCGCGCCGGGTGGGTGGTCGCCACCGGAGTCGGCCAGACGCGATTCACGAGCCCCAGTGTCTACCGGCGGCTGCGGGCCGGACGCGAGGCGTCCGGCGTCAGCGTTCCCCCGGTACCGCGGCTGGCCCCGTACCGCGTGGGCCGCAGCCGGGCCCAGGACGTCCTGCTGTGCGAGGGAGGGGAGCGGAACGAGTGGCTCCTGAGCGTCGACACGACCCTTCCCACGCTCTTCCAGCACCCCAATGACCACGTACCCGGCATGGTCCTCCTGGAGGCTGCCCGCCAGGCAGCCACGGCGACGGCCGGACCCGGACCGTACGTACCGTCCAGCGGCTCGGCCACCTTCCGGCAGTACGCCGAGTTCGGCGCACCCTTCCGGCTCAGAACCGAGATCGTGCGCAAGGGCGTGTGTGCGGGCGACCGGACCGGAGTACGGGTCGTCGGTCACCAGAGCGGCGAGCCGGTCTTCGACTGTGTGCTCGCCGCTCCCGTGTACGCGACGCTCGCGGGCTGACCGGGCCGGTGAGCCCGGCGGACGAAACCAGGGACAAGGAAGATCTGGCGTGATTCTTGTGACAGGGGCGACCGGGACGGTCGGACACCAGGTGGCCCGGCTGCTTGCCGGCACGGGGCCGGTACGAATCCTGGCCCGGGATCCTGCGCGGGTGACGGTGAAGGGACCGGCGGTGGAGGTCGTCCAGGGCTCCTACGAGGACCGGCTCTCGCTGAGCCGGGCGCTTCGCGGGGTGCGGTCGGTGTTCCTCGTGACCAACGACCCCCAGCAGGACCACGATGCGGTCCTCGTCGAGGAAGCCACGGCGACGGGCGTACGCCGCCTGGTGAAGCTGTCCGCGGCCGCGGTCGCGGACCCCGCGGCACTGGACCTGATCACCGCCTGGCAGCGGAGGAACGAACACCTGGTACGCAGCAGCGGGCTGGAATGGACGATGCTGCGTCCCCGGTCGTTCATGTCCAACACGCTGTCCTGGGCCCGCACGATCCGGTCGGGAGGGGAGGTGCACGCTCTGTACGGGCGCTCACGGAATCCCTGTGTCGACCCGCGCGACGTCGCCGAGGTGGCGGTGCGGGCTCTGACCGAGGACGGGCATGACGGGAGGCAGTACACGCTGACCGGACCCAGGGCCCTTTCGGCGGTCGATCAGACCGCCGACCTGGCGCAGGCGCTCGGCCGCCCCCTGCGGTTCGTGGAACTGGACCCGGAGCAGGCGTCCGCGCGCCTGCGCACCCGCTACCCGGCCGCGGTCGCCGATGCGTTGATGCACAGTGCGCGGCGTCAGCTCGACGGCGGCAAGGCGCAGGTGGAACGGACCACGGCGGATCTCCTGGGGAGGCCCGCACGCTCCTTCCGCACCTGGGCGGCAGACCACGCCGGGGCGTTCGCCTGACCGTACGGCGTCTCCCGCGTACAGCACTCGGCCTTCTGCCGGGCAGGGCTTCGGCTCCTGCCCGGCAGAAGGCCGTTCCCGGTTAAGGGCCGTTCCTGGTTACCGGGCCGTTTCTGGTTACCGGGCCGCCCGCAGCTCGGCGCGGCACCGCAGGTAGTACGAGTTCGGGCCCACGGGCAGCCGGGCGGGTGCAGAGGGCTGCTGTGGTGCCCGCCCGGGGCGGGGGAGTGGTACGCGTTCCTGAGGATCGCGGCGAGGCTCCGCGCTCCGGACAGCTGTGGCCCCCGCGCGGCGGTCCAGCCGCGCCTCGCGGCAGGCGCCGCACCGTGCCCCGGTCGACCAGAGCACTCCGGACTCACAGTCCGGGTTCGCGCACCCCCGCCGCGGCAGGGCGACCCCGACCAGCCACCGTCCGCTGTCGCGTATGTCCGACGTCATGGTCCGGGCGAGCCGCTGCTCCAACCGTCCCCGCACACGGCCGACGGACGCGCCTTCCGTCAGCTGCCGCCCCACTTCACGGCCCACCAGCCGCTGTACGTACAGGCTCAGCGCCGGAAGCATCCACCGCACCGGCTCCAGCGCTTCGTGGACCCGTGCGCTGAACGTCAATGGCTCCCGGCTGCGGATCCGTGGGGGCGCTTCATGGTGAACAGGGCCCGGCAGGGCGGACACCGGTGACGCAGTCGCCGAGCTGCGCGGTTCCTGTCCCACCGGTGCTTCGCCTCCGGCGGGAAAGGCCAACGGCGGTTCGTCATCGGGTCGTTCAGTTCTCTGGTCTTCCTCATACACGAGCGATGCATCACTGTGCGCCGATCCCGAAACCTCTTGAGCACGACAAGACGTGGTCTGAGGCGGCTGCCCGGATCCCGGTCTCCGTGGTTCGGTCGCTCCGGAGACGGATCCCGTGGTGCTACCGGCCACACCGGCCACACCCGGCACGGGCGGACGGTCGTGCGGGATGAAGCGGTGGCGTCCCTGCGGGCCCGACCGGCGCTCCACCACGACCCACCCCGAGGCATCCAGTGCGTCGATGGCCCGTCCCGCGGCCTGCGCCGTGAGCGGCCGGCCGGCCCGGGGCCCGGAGTGGTGCCGCAAGAATCCGGCCAACTCGCCCTCGGTCAGCGGTATGCCGCGCACCTGGGCGTAGCAGAGGACGGCGTACGCCCGGAGGTGGCGGGGCTTGAGGTCCTCGCAGGCGGCCACCGGGAGCCAGATGAAGGGCTCCTCGGACGTCATGGGCCGCAGGCGCCGGCGTGCGGTCGTCCCCGACCCTCCCGGCAGCGAGCGCCGTTCGTTCACGGGAAGTTCCACGATCCCGTCGGGGGCGGGACTGCGCAGCTGCGCCACGCCCCGCTCCACCGTCGCCTTCGACAGGCCCAGGTAGCGGGCGAGGGTGCGGGTGCCGGCCGTGCAGCCCTCCGCGCGCTGTCCCAGCGCCTTGACCTTCATATAGACGCTGAGCGCGGCGTCCGAGTAGCACGCGGAAGCCACCAACCGCCAAGGGACCTTGACTCGTTGACGGCGTTCGGGCACCGGCGACGGGGGTACGGGCAGGGGGCTACGGTCGGCCATAGTTGCGCAGGAATCAGTTCGGGGCTGGAAAATCGGGGTAGCAGAGCGCATGATGTGGGTGTCTCCTGCGGGGAGGCATGAAAGTCACCTCGGGTCGTGTCCGAGGTCCTGACAGGGTTCACATCAGCCGGGCTGGCACCCGGCTGAAACTCTGCTCACTGAAATGGGATTCTGTGAGCAGAGGGGATGAACCCAAGAAATCCGGTGCTGGCACACCGGATTCGTGGCAGAGGGACGGCCGCCCTTGAACGGTACGGCTCCGTAGGCTGGACGTATCAGGGCATGGTCCTCCTCGGAGGGTGCATCGAACACTCCTCATTTCCGGCAGTTGTTCCGGGGATCGGCGTGCGTGCGCCCGTGGTCAGGCGTAGGGGCGCACGGGGACGTGGATGTCCACGCGCGTTCCCCCGGCGGGGCCGCTGCGCACCGCGAGTCGCCCGCCGAGCGTCTCGATCCGCTCGGCCATGGAGCGCATACCGTGGCCCTCCCTGTGCGGAGGCAGGTGCGGCCCGGGCTCGAAGCCCGTGCCGTTGTCCTCGATTCGCACATGCGCCCATCTGCGGGTGACGCGCGATACGACGGACACCTGCGTGGCCGAGGCGTGGGCGAAGCTGTTGCGCAGACACTCGCGCACGGCCAGGAAGATCTCGCGCCGCCAGGCGTCCGGCAGGTCCCGCTCCTGGCCGGTCGAGCTGACCGACACCTTGAGGTTCGCCGGAGCCGCCTGGACGGCGAAGTCGCGTACGGCTTCCTTCAGCAGCGGAACGTCCGTCTCAGCACGCAGGCCGCCGACCAGACCGGCTATGCGCCGCTCGGCCTGTGCCAACGCCTCCTGCGCGGCGCCGAGATGACCGCCGGGATCGCCGGCGGCGGTCCCGAGCAGGGTGAGCCGCCGCAGTGCCAGGTCGATCGGCGTACCGATCTCGTCGTGCACCTCGCGGGCGAGTCTGCGCCGCTCGTCCCAGAGCGCGTCCGCCGTCTGCTCGGCCGACTGCGCCCCCTCCGGCGGCTGCCGCACCATGGACCGCGGCCGCAGGGCGGCCGCCGCGGGCGGAAGTTCGCACCAGAGGTGATCCCGGTCCGCTGCGATCGCGCCCGCCGGGACGCCGGCAGGGCCCGGGACACGTCCGGCGTGGTTCGTCAGTGGGGATGCGTCGGCCTGCCGCTCCTGCCGGGTGGTCAGGACCCGTGTCGCGGCGGCCTCGAACTGGTTCAGCACCGCTGTTCGGTCCGGTGACGCGGGCCCGGACGGCCGGGCGGGCGCTGTGTGTCCCGGACGGCCCACGATCGCCCGGGACAGGCCCGCCTGCAGGGCCGCCGCGAAACCTTCGCCTACGGCGCTTTCCAGGATTCCGACGCCCGACTGGACTGCCGGGCGGTGGCGGAGTTCCATGGTTCTCCTCACATGAATGCGTCGACCAGCGATCCAGTGCGCTGAACATAACAAACCGGCACGACTGTTTGTCAAGGGCCGCTGGCGGGGCACTCAGTGCGCATATGACGGATCGTCAGATCTGCTGTCGGGGCGAATGCGCCGGGTGATCCGCCGGCCTGCTGCCGTCCGGCCGCAGACCGCCCAGGACCTCTGCCGTGGCCAGCCGCGGCAGCAGCAGCCGCCAGAAACGGGTGAGTGCGAAAGCGGACAGTCGCGCCTCGTCGTGGTGTCCGAGAATCTGGAATCCGGTGGTGGCTGCCACGATGGTCTCGACGATGTCGCGCTGCGGTGCGCTCCCCAGCAACTCGTTGCCCGCGTCGGCCTCCCGGAGCAGCAGGCCGACGTACGACTCCCACTGCTCCCGCAGGGGTTTGCCGCTGCCCCGGTTCGTGTGGCAACTGACCTGGAAGCCGCCGCGTACGACCTGGTCATGGCTGAACAGCCTGGCCAGGGCGTGGGTGGTGTCGATCAACGCCTGCAGCGCGCCGCCGCGCCGGCGGTAGACGTCTCCGGCCGCGGCGCGCAGGGTCCTGGACGCCGCCTCCTCCACGGCGTCGGCCAGGGCCTCCTTGTTGGCGAAATGGAAGAACAGCGCGCCACGGCTCACTCCGGCGCCCTGGCTGACCTGTTCGAGCCTCGCCTGGGAGTACCCGCCCTGGTCGAAGACATGGGCCGCGGACTGGATCAGAGCGTGACGTGTGCGGGTGGCCCGCTCCTGCTTGCTCACGGAAGTGCCCTCCAGGTGAGGTGAGTGGTTGACCCGTGAGCGTGGGCTCGGGGGGAGCGCACGGCGTGGCTGCTCATGGCGAGTCGATGGGGGTGATGCCGCGTCATGAGCACTATGAAACCAACTTGCCGGTTTCATAGCTAGGTGTTGGTCCTAATTGCCTGGAATAGCAACATAACTTGTGGGGCGGATCATCCTGTGCAGTGGGGAGTGCTGGTTGCGCCGGGTGGAGACGGCCGGGTCACAAATAGGCCTCTGAGCAGGGTGATTGAGCACTGTCTCGAAGGTTCGAGAGAGGGTGGGTGAGGCTGCGAGCTCTTGTTGACAAACCGGAATGCCGGTTTGTAATGTCGCTTCTATGTTTGTTCAGCGGTGCCCGACGTAGAGCTTCAGGAGCAGCCGATGTCACGTCCCACTGTTTACTCCGCTCCTGCGGCGGCAGCCGTCAACGCGCCCCTGGACCAGTGGAGTCGGCAGAAATGCCGCACGACATGAAACCGAGGGCCCACGCGGGAATCGCCGCAGCCGCGGTCTGGCTGCCCGCGAATCGGCAGAGCTGCGAAGCGGCCGTACGGGAAGGGGAACTGACCCGCCGCGCGGCCGACGACCTGGGACATGCCACGTTGCCCGTGGCCGAGGACGTCTCCGCTCCCGACATGGCTGTGCGGGCCGGTGAGTCCGCCCTCGGACGGGGTGGTGTGCGGGCCGAGGACGTCACCTCCCTCTACCACGCGTACATGCACTACCAGGGGCACGACCTGTGGCCCGTCGCCCACTACATCGCGCACGGCCTGGGCGCATCGGACGCCGTGCCTGTCGGCATCCAGCAGATATGCAACGGCGGGACGACCGCCGTCGAACTCGCCTTCTCCCGGCTGGCGCAGGACGAGGACCCGGGCTTCGCCGTGGTGACCACGGCGGACAGGTTCGTTCCCCCGGCCTTCGACCGGTGGACCAGCGACTACGGCGTCGCCTACGGGGACGTGGGCACCTCGGCGGTCCTCACCACGGACCCCGCCCACCCGTGCCCGCTCCTGCTGCGCTCGGTGTGCACGACGGCCGCCCCCCACCTCGAAGGCATGCACCGCGGCGTCGCCCCCTTCTCACCGGCACCGGTCCATCACGCGACCCCTGTCGACATGCGACGTACCAAGCGCGTCTACCTCAGGGCCAACGGCGTCAAGGCCTTCGACGACGCCAACACCGCCGCCATCGAGCGGGTGGTGACCGAGGCTCTGAAGGACACCGGTCTGACCCCTGACGACAGCCGTCTGCGCGCCGTGGTGCTGCCGCGCTTCGGCGCTCGACTGCTGCGGGAGAGCTGGGCGCCCGTCCTGTCCGGTGCGACATCCGCACCGCTGTGCGACTGGGGCCGTGAGACGGGTCATGTGGGGGCGGGCGACGCCATCGCAGGGCTCGCCGAACTGCTGGACCGGCGCCTGCTGTCCGCCGGCGACTTCGCGTTCATCCTGAGCGCGGGAGCCGGTTTCACCTGGTCCTGCCTCGCCGTCGAGGGAACAGGGACCCACGTCTGACATCCGGCGGCCCCGCCACGTCCCGGCCGGTCCGCGGTCCCGACGTACACGGGTCGCCCGACCACTGTGGCAACACCCGCACCGGTGACACGGGCCCTGTCCGGAAACCGCTGACGGGGACGTGGGCGGTGGAACGGGCGGGAAGCGACACAGTCGTGTCCCTTCCCGCCCGTTCCACCGCCCACATGCAGCATCAGAAGAAACCGGCACACTGGTTTGTGTGTTCGTCAGGATCTTCTTCTCGCGGACCAACGGCATACAACTGGTGCTCATCTGCCACGATATAGCGACATAACGGGCACTCAGAAGGGTTGATCTGCAGCCCAGTTCGTCAACTTCGATCCGGAAGACCTTTGACAAACCAGCGAGGCGGTTTATATTTTCGAACGTAGTCCGTGCTTGCAGCACGTGTCTTGCATCAATCCAGGGGGAGAGAATGCGCCAGAGTTCCGTAAGTCTTCTAGAGCCACACACCGCTGCCCAGCGTGCGCACGGAGGTCCCGAAACGACGGGGGCAGCGCCTCTCAACGCCGGTCGCGGGCCGAGCACTTCTTCCGAGAACTGGCGCATACTCGTTGTCGAGAGCAATGCATGCGACGCGGAGACCCTGATCAGGGGGCTGCGCAGGCACGGTCGTGAGGTCTCCAGCATCGACACGGGGGCCAAGGCCCTGGAGGCGTACCAGGACGTCGATCTGGTGCTCCTCGACCTGGAACTCCCCGACCTCGACGGTCTCGAAGTCTGCAAGGAGATCCGCGCGGCCTGCGACATCCCGGTCATCGCGGTCACCGCCCGCAGTACCGAACTGGACTGCGTTCTCGCCCTCCAGGCGGGCGCGGACGACTACCTCGTCAAGCCCTACGGGTTCCGTGAGCTCATGGCCCGCATGGACGCCGTGATGCGCCGGGCGCGTTCGCACCCGCCGACGCCGCAGGCCATCGAGCACGGGCGCCTGCTCATCGACTCCGGCACCCGCGAAGTCCACGTGGACAGCCAGCTGGTCAACGTGACCCGCAAGGAATTCGATCTGCTGTACCTCCTGGCCCTGCACCCCGACACCGTCGTCCCCCGCAGCGAGCTCATGGAGCGGGTCTGGGGGGACGCCTGGTCACGTCGCACCGTCGACACCCACGTGAGCAGTCTGCGCGGCAAGCTCGGCGCCAGCGGCTGGATCATCACCGTGCGCGGGGTCGGTTTCCGCCTCGGCTGTGCATGAGTACGTCGTCGGACGAGCGGCCACGGACAGCAGACACTTCGGATGCGCACGAGCGGAGACACCGATGCAGCGCAGTGGAACATCATCGCCCATCCTGTGTGAAGGGGAGGACTGCCGCCGCCGGGCGGACGGCGGCGGGTCACACAATCTGCCGAGCCCGGGACGGCGTCTGTGCGCCGACTGCCGCCACCGCCTCGTCCGCAGGCTTCGTGAACTGCCCGGTCTGTACAAGGAATGCGGACAGGTTCTCGGCGCCACCCTGCAGCTGCGGCAGGAGCGCACGACCGGCGGCTCCCTGCCGGGGGGGATGCCCTTCAACGCCGCTGCGGCCGACGTCCGTTCGGAGATCGTCGCCACGGCGGGGGCGTGGAGTGGTCTCGTCGCCGAGGAGCGGCGGCTGGCCGCGCCCCGGCGCACCGTGGAGGAGCTCTCCGCCTTCCTTGCCCGGCATGCCGACTGGCTGTCCGCCCACCCGGCCGCCGCGGACGTCACCGGGGAGCTGGCCCGTGTCGAGGCCAAGGCCCGCCGCGTCGCCCGGCCCGGCGGGAGCCGGCGCCGTCTCGTGGGAGCGTGCGTGATCAACGGGTGCGACGGCGAACTCAGCTCCGTCGTCGGAGACGACACGCGGCCACTGGAGATCCAGTGCGACGCGGACACGGAACACACGTGGGCCGGGCACCAGTGGACTCAGCTCAGCCGGACCCTGGGCCGGCCCGGGGCAGCAGGCTCAGCCGCGTGGCTCGCCGCGTCGGACGTCGCCCGTCTGTGGGAGACCCCGGTCGGCACTGTCTACCGGCTGGCCAGTGAGCAGCAGTGGGAGCGGCGCAGGGAGGGCACGCGGACCCTGTACCGGGGGACGGACGTCCAGGACTGTTTCAACCGGCGTTCGGAGCGGGCGGTCACAGGACGCGGCTGACGCGCCTCTGACGTTGCCGTGGCCTGAGTCGCACACCACTGCGGAGAGTGTGGGGGAATCCGGACACAAGCCTGAACTGGCTTGTATTGCGGCGTAGTTGAAAACAGAAGAAGCTGGTTGTCACTGTCCGGTGCGCTGTCCCCGAGACCGCACGAACCTCGGCTGCGAAGCCTTGTGGACGCCGCGCAGCCCGTCGGGCGGGCGCCCCGCACCGAACGAGCCTGGAGGAGAGACAGATCGTGCGCAAGGTGCTCATCGCCAACCGTGGCGAAATCGCTGTCCGTGTGGCGCGGGCCTGCCGGGATGCCGGGATCGTGAGCGTAGCCGTGTACGCCGACCCGGACCGGGACGCCCTGCATGTCCGGACGGCGGACGAGGCGTTCGCCCTGGGTGGTGACACTCCGGGGACCAGCTACCTGGACATCGCCAAAGTGCTTGCCGCAGCGGCCGATTCCGGGGCTGACGCCATCCACCCGGGTTATGGATTCCTGTCCGAGAACGCCGAGTTCGCCCAGGCCGTGATCGATGCGGGCCTGACCTGGATCGGCCCGCCCCCGCAGGCCATCCGCGACCTCGGCGACAAGGTGGCGGCCCGCCACATCGCCCAGCGTGCGGGCGCCCCGCTGGTGGCGGGCACCCCCGATCCGGTCTCCGGCGCCGACGAGGTCGTCGCCTTCGCCCAGGAGCACGGTCTGCCGATCGCGATCAAGGCGGCCTTCGGCGGTGGCGGGCGAGGCCTCAAGGTGGCCCGCACGCTGGCGGAGGTACCGGAGCTGTACGAGTCCGCGGTACGCGAGGCCGTGGCCGCCTTCGGCCGCGGCGAGTGCTTCGTGGAGCGCTACCTCGACACGCCCCGGCACGTCGAGACCCAGTGTCTCGCCGACTCCCACGGCAACGTCGTGGTCGTGTCCACGCGTGACTGCTCGCTCCAGCGCAGACACCAGAAGCTGGTGGAGGAGGCCCCGGCCCCCTTCCTCTCGGAGCAGCAGAACGCGCAGTTGTACGCGGCCTCCAAGGCGATCCTGAAGGAAGCCGGATACGTGGGCGCCGGCACCGTGGAGTTCCTGGTCGGCACCGACGGCACCGTCTCGTTCCTGGAGGTCAACACCCGGCTTCAGGTCGAACACCCGGTGACGGAGGAGGTCACCGGCATCGACCTCGTCCGCGAGATGTTCCGGATCGCCGACGGCGAGGAGCTGGGGTACGGCGACCCGGCGGTCCGCGGGCACTCCTTCGAGTTCCGCATCAACGGCGAGGACCCGGGCCGCAACTTCCTGCCCGCCCCGGGCACCGTGACCACGTTCGCGCCGCCCACCGGCCCCGGCGTCCGGCTGGACGCGGGCGTCGAATCGGGCTCGGCCATCGGCCCGGCCTGGGACTCGCTGCTCGCCAAGCTGATCGTCACCGGTGCGACGCGCCGGGAGGCGCTGGAGCGGGCGGCCCGTGCGCTGGCGGAGTTCACCGTCGAGGGCATGGCGACAGCGATCCCCTTCCACCGTGCGGTAGTCGTCGATCCGGCGTTCACCGCCGCCCCGTTCACGATTCACACGCGGTGGATCGAGACCGCGTTCGTCAACGAGATACCCGCGTTCGCCGCCGGGGCCGATGCCGCGACGGATGACGGACCGGGCCGCGAGACCCTCGTCGTCGAGGTCGGCGGCAGGCGCCTGGAGGTGTCCCTGCCGTCCCCGCAGGGGGTGATGCCGATCCGTGCCCCCGGTGCGGCGGGTGCCAAGCCGAAGCGCGCGGCCACCAGGAAGGCCGGCCCCGCCGTATCCGGCGACGCCCTCGCCTCTCCCATGCAGGGCACGGTCGTCAAGGTCGCGGTCGAGGAGGGCCAAGCGGTCGAGCAGGGTGACCTGGTCGTCGTTCTTGAGGCCATGAAGATGGAACAGCCGCTCAACGCGCACCGGCCCGGCACTGTCAAGGACCTCATGGTGGAGGTCGGCGCATCACTCGCCGCCGGCGCTGTCATTTGTGAAATCAAGGACTGATCCACTCCCGGATGATCACGCCGAACTGACGGCAGGGGGCGGCTTGCGATGTGCGTGTACAAATCGGTGTGGGGAATTGAGCAGAACTCTACGAATACCTGACAGTGGGGGACTGCGTCGACGTATTCGGTTCGATCCGAGAGGAATCCAACGAGCGGGAAAGGCGTGTCCCTTCAGTGGCCGCCACCGCATCAGGAATCCGGTTTGGCCGAATGAGTGACAACGTCGTCGTGAGTCCGCTGTACCGCCACCACCTGGACTGATCGGTCGTACAGCTGGTGGGGCGGATCTGTTCCGAGGCCGTCGCGGGAGCAGTGTCAATTGCTCCCGTTGCGGCCTCCGGCGTGTCCGTAAGAATACTGCGCGAAGACGTGAACAAAGTTCACCAACGTCTGACCTGGAAAGCCTTGAAGTGAAGCGCCGGGTCGAAGAGTCTGGTCAATAGCTTCCGCTGCATTGTCTTTGCGTCGCCGGGGGACCGATGGGCACCTCATGAGAGAACACCGGGCATGTCGAATATTCAATCCAGCGAAGGACTTTCGATGAGGTCAAGGAGACGCGCATGGACGCAGAGGTAATCGTCGTAGGGGCCGGACCCGCAGGGCTCATGCTCGCTGGTGAACTGCGGCTCGTGGGCGTCGACGTCATCCTGCTGGAGCGCCTCGCCGAGCGGACGGGCGAGTCGCGCGGGCTCGGTTTCACAGCCCGCACGATGGAGGTTTTCGACCAGCGTGGTCTGCTCTCCCACTTCGGGGATGTCGAGACCAGCAACGTGGGTCACTTCGGTGGCCTCCCGGTCGACTTCGCCGTCCTGGAGGGTGCGCACCAGGCGGCCAAGAGTGTTCCCCAGTCCCAGACCGAGGCGGCCCTCGAATCATGGGTGACCAGGCTCGGCGCCGACCTGCGCCGCGGCCACGAGGTGCTCTCCGTCAAGGACACTGGAGACCACGTCGAGGTCGGAGTACGCGGCCCCGAGGGCGAGCAGACGCTGTGCGCCCCCTATGTGGTCGGATGCGACGGCGGTCGCAGCCTGGTGCGCAAGACGGTCGGTTTCGATTTCCCCGGCACCGAGGCGACCCTGGAGATGTTCCTCGCCGACGTGAAGGGCCTCGACCTCCAGCCCCGCATGATCGGGGAGACCTTCCCCGGTGGCATGGTCATGGTGGGTCCGCTTCCCGGCGGGGTCACCCGGCTCATCCTCTGCGAGCGCGGCAGGCCCCCGCAGCGCCGTACGGCTCCGCCGTCGTACCAGGAAGTGGTCGACGGCTGGAAGCGCGTCACCGGAGACGACATCTCGCACGGCGAGCCGGTCTGGGTCAGCTCCTTCGGCGACGCGACCCGGCAGGCGACCGAGTACCGCCGCGGCCGGATTCTGCTCGCCGGGGACTCCGCCCACATCCACCTGCCGGCCGGCGGGCAGGGCATGAACACCAGCATTCAGGACGCCGTCAACCTCGGCTGGAAGCTGGCTGCCGTGGTCAAGGACCGGGCACCGCTCCCGCTGCTCGACACCTACCACGACGAGCGGCACCCGGTCGGCCGGCGCCTGATGATGAACACCCAGGCCCAGGGGCTGCTGTTCCTCAGCGGATCCGAGGTCCAGCCGCTGCGCGACGTGCTTCTGGAACTGATCCAGTACGAGGACGTCAGCCGTCACCTCGCCGCCATGGTCAGCGGACTGGAGATCCACTACGACGTCGGCGGCGGAGCGAATCCGCTGCTCGGCCGGCGCATGCCCCATCTGGAACTGGTCGGCGACGAGTTGAAGACCAGCAGCACCGTACTGCTGCACGCCGGTCGCGGCCTGCTTCTCGACTTCGAGGACAACCCGCGGCTGCGCGCGAGGGCCGCCGGCTGGGCGGACCGGGTGGACGTCGTGACCGGAGCGCCGCACGGGATCGCGGACGACAGCGTGCTGTCCGGCACGGCTGCCGTGCTGGTGCGCCCCGACGGTTACGTGGCCTGGGCCGCGCCCGGCAGCCACAACGACCTGCCCACTTCCCTGGAGCGCTGGTTCGGACCCTCGCGCTAGGGCGTCTCTGCGAACAGAGAACAGAACAGGGGCAATTCGGCCATGGAGGAGAGAGAAAGATGAAGCACAGCACACTGATCGTCGCCCGGATGGAACCCGGTGACAACGCGGAGGTGGCCCGGCTGTTCGGTGACTTCGACGCCACCGAGATGCCCCACCGCATGGGCACCAGGCGCCGGCAGCTCTTCTCGTACCGGGGCCTGTACTTCCATCTGCAGGACTTCGACACCGACAACGGCGGAGAGCTGATCGAGGAGGCGAAGACCGACCCGCGCTTCGTCCGGATCAGCGATGACCTGAAGCCGTTCATCGAGGCATACGACCCGGCCACCTGGCGCTCGCCCGCCGACGCCATGGCCACCCGGTTCTATTCGTGGCAGGCGTCCGAGTGAGCGCCCGTCGTGTGGTCATCACCGGGATAGGTGTCATGGCACCCGGAGGGGTCGGCACCAAGAACTTCTGGAACCTGCTCAGCGAAGGGCGTACGGCGACGAGAGGGATCACCTTCTTCGACCCGTCCCCCTATCGTTCGCGCATCGCCGCGGAGATCGACTTCGACGCCGAGACCCATGGTCTGAGCCCGCAGGAGATACGCCGGATGGACCGGGCGGCGCAGCTGGCCGTCGTGGCGACGCGGGAAGCCGTCGCGGACAGCGGTATCGAACCGGGCGGCCTGGACCCGTACCGCACGGGCGTCACGATAGGCAGCGCGGTGGGCGCCACCACCGGTCTCGACGAGGAGTACCGGGTCGTCAGCAACGGTGGTCGGCGCGCGCTGGTGGACCACTCCTACGCGGTGCCGCACCTGTACGACTTCATGGTCCCCAGCTCGTTCGCGGCGGAAGTGGCCTGGGCGGTGGGGGCGGAGGGTCCAAGCACCGTCGTGTCCACCGGTTGCACCTCAGGTCTCGACTCGGTGGGGTACGCCACCGACCTGATTCGCGAGGGCAGCGCCGACGTCATGATCGCCGGGGCGGCCGATGCCCCGATATCGCCGATCACCCTGGCCTGCTTCGACGCCATCAAGGCGACCTCCCCGCGGAACGACGACGCGGCGCACGCGTCGCGTCCCTTCGACGCCTCACGCAACGGCTTCGTTCTCGGCGAGGGCTCGGCCGTCTTCGTCCTGGAGGAGCTCGACAGCGCGAGGAAGCGCGGAGCGCACATCTACGCGGAGATCGCCGGCTACGCCACCCGCAGCAACGCCTACCACATGACGGGACTGCGGCCGGACGGCGCCGAGATGGCGGAAGCCATCCGGCTCTCGCTGGACGAGGCGCGCCTCGATCCGACGGACATCGACTACATCAACGCGCATGGTTCCGGCACCAAGCAGAACGACCGGCACGAGACCGCCGCGTTCAAGAGGAGCCTCGGGGACCACGCCTACCGGACCCCGGTGAGCTCGATCAAATCGATGATCGGCCACTCCCTCGGCGCGATCGGCTCGCTGGAGATCGCCGCGTCCGTCCTCGCCATGGAGCACAACGTGGTGCCTCCGACGGCGAACCTGCACACAGCGGACCCCGAGTGCGACCTCGACTACGTACCCCTCACCGCACGTGAGTGGAAGACGGACGCCGTGGTCACCGTCGGCAGCGGCTTCGGCGGATTCCAGAGCGCCATGGTGCTGGCCCGACCCGAGAGGAATGTGGCATGACCACGTCGGTGGTAGTGACGGGCCTGGGCGTCGCGTCGCCCAATGGCCTCGGAGCCCGGGACTTCTGGGCGGCCACCCGCGCCGGGAAGAGCGGCATCGGGCCGGTCACCCGGTTCGACGCGGCTCAGTACCCGGCGCGGCTGGCCGGAGAGGTCCCCGGCTTCGCCGCCGAGGACCACCTGCCCAGCCGGCTGCTTCCCCAGACGGACCACATGACCCGCCTCGCGCTGGCCGCGACGGACTGGGCGCTCGCCGACGCCGGTGTACGCCCGGACGAACTGCCCGAGTTCGACATGGGCGTCATCACGGCCAGCTCCTCGGGCGGCTTCGAGTTCGGCCAGGACGAACTGCGGAAGCTGTGGAGCAAGGGCAGCAAGCACGTCAGCGCCTACCAGTCCTTCGCCTGGTTCTACGCCGTCAACAGCGGCCAGATCTCCATCCGGCAGGGCATGAAGGGCCCCAGCGGTGTGGTGGTCAGCGATCAGGCCGGCGGCCTCGACGCGGTGGCTCAGGCACGGAGGCAGATCCGCAAGGGCACCCCGCTCATCGTCTCCGGTGGCGTCGACGCCTCGATCTGCCCCTGGGGCTGGGTCGCGCAGCTGGCGAGCGGCCGGCTCAGCACGAGTGAGGACGCGGAACGCGCCTACCTGCCCTTCGACGCGGACGCCCGGGGCCATGTGCCCGGCGAAGGCGGTGCGATCCTCGTTCTGGAGGACGCCGAGTCCGCCCGTGCACGCGGGGCGGACGTCTACGGTGAGATCTCCGGATACGGCTCGACGTTCGACCCCCGGCCGTGCAGCGGCCGTCCGCCCGGGCTGCGCAGGGCGATGGAACTGGCCCTGGACGAAGCGGGTGTGCAGCCCGGTGACGTCGACGTGGTCTTCGCGGACGCCGCGGCGGTACCCGAACTCGACCGTATCGAGGCCGAAGCGATCAACGCGGTCTTCGGTCCCCGGGGCGTCCCGGTCACCGCGCCCAAGACCATGACCGGCCGCCTGTACTCCGGCGCGGCCCCGCTCGACCTCGCGGCAGCGATGCTCGCCATTCAGGAGGGGCTCATCCCGCCCACCGTGAATGTCGAAGCCGCTGCCGACTATGACCTGGACCTGGTGACCAGCCGGCCCCGCACCGCCGAGGTGCGTACGGCTCTGGTACTGGCCCGGGGCCACGGCGGCTTCAACTCCGCCGTGGTCGTACGCGCCGTCGACTAGCGCCCAGCGGGCCACGTTCGCCTTCCCGGCGAACTCCGCCTGCCGCGGCGCCGGACGGCGCCTCCGAACTGCGCCCCTGTCGGTCGAATCCCCCGAGGCCGGCGGGGGCGTAGCTGTGCCCCATGACATGACGCACCGAAGACGAAGGGAACACCGTGGCAATTCAGAACTTCACCCTCGACGACCTCAAGCGGATTCTGCTTGAGGGTGCAGGCGAAGGCGAGGGAGTCAGCCTGGACGGCGACATCCTCGACACCGACTTCGAGAAGCTCGGCTACGAGTCGCTCGCCCTCCTGGAGACCGGCGGGCGGATCGAGCGCGAGTACGACATCGAGCTCGACGACTCCGCGCTCACCGAAGCGGCGACCCCGCGCGAGCTGGTGGACATCGTCAACTCCCACCTCGGGGCCGTGGCCCAGGCCGCCTGAGACCCGTCCGTCCGCCGGGCGGAGGCGCTTGCCCATCCGCCCGGCGGGCCCCAGAACCCTGACCACAGGAGAAGAGAAGACATGCCGCAGAAGGACCAGAGGGTCGCCCTCATCACTGGCGCCACCAGCGGAATCGGGCTCGCCGTCGCCCGGCTCCTGGGCACCCGGGGCCACCGGGTGTTCATCGGAGCCCGCAACACCGAGAACGTGGCCTCGACCGTCAAGCAGCTGCGCGAGGAGGGCATCGATGCCGACGGCGCCACCCTCGACGTGCGCAGCGCCGACGACGTGAAGACCTTCGTACAGACCGCGGTGGACCGCTTCGGCCCGGTCGACGTCCTGGTGAACAACGCCGGCCGCAGTGGTGGCGGTGTCACGGCCGACATCGAGGACGAGCTGTGGAACGACGTCATCGACACCAACCTCAACAGCGTCTTCCGGGTGACCCGTGAGGTGCTCAACGCCGGCGGCATGCGCCACAAGGACCGCGGCCGCATCATCAACATCGCGTCCACCGCCGGCAAGCAGGGAGTGGTGCTGGGCGCTCCGTACTCCGCCTCCAAGCACGGCGTGGTCGGTTTCACCAAGGCGCTCGGCAACGAGCTCGCCCCGACCGGGATCACCGTCAACGCGGTCTGCCCCGGCTATGTGGAGACGCCGATGGCACAGCGGGTGCGCCAGGGCTACGCCGCCGCCTACGACACCACCGAGGACGCGATCCTCGACAAGTTCACCTCGAAGATCCCGCTCGGCCGCTACTCCTCGCCCGAGGAGGTGGCCGGCCTGGTCGGCTATCTGGCCTCCGACACCGCCGCTTCCATCACCGCTCAGGCACTGAACGTCTGCGGCGGTCTGGGCAACTTCTGAACCGTTCCGACCGAGACGAAGGAGTAAGAGCATGACGCAGTCCGGCCCACGCGAGGTGGAGCACGAGATCACGGTCTCGGCCCCGGCCGCCGCCGTCTACCGGCTGATCGCGGAGGTGGAGAACTGGCCCCGGATCTTCCCGCCGACCATCTACGTCGACCACGTCGAGCGCGCCGAGCGGCAGGAGCGCATACGGATCTGGGCCACCGCCAACGGCGAGGCCAAGAACTGGACGTCGCGCCGCACCCTGGACCCCGAGGGGTTGCGCATCGACTTCCGCCAGGAGGTGTCCACCCCGCCGGTCGCCGCGATGGGCGGTGCCTGGATCATCGAGCCGCTCTCGGAGCGCGAGTCGCGCATCCGGCTGCTGCACGACTACCGGGCCGTCGACGACGACCCGGGCAGCCTGCAGTGGATCGAGGACGCGGTCGACCGCAACTCCCGCTCGGAGCTGGCCGCGCTGAAGGCCAACGTCGAACTGGCCCACGCCTCCGAGGACGTGACGTTCTCCTTCGAGGACACGGTCCTGGTCACCGGCTCGGCCAAGGACGCCTACGACTTCATCAACGAGGCGAATCTCTGGGCGGAGCGGCTGCCGCACGTGGCCAAGGTCCGTCTCGACGAGGAGAGCCCGGGCCTGCAGACCCTGGAGATGGACACCCGCGCCAAGGACGGCTCCACCCACACCACCAAGTCCTACCGGGTGTGCCTTCCGTACGACCGGATCGCGTACAAGCAGGTCACCCTTCCGGCACTCATGACCCTGCACACCGGCATCTGGACCTTCGCGGAGAGCGAGGACGGGACCGCGGTGTCCTCCCAGCACACCGTGGTGCTCAACACGGAGAACATCGCCAGGATCCTCGGGGCCGGGGCGACGGTCGGCGACGCCAGGGAGTACGTCCGGTCCGCGCTCAGCACCAACAGCCGGGCCACCCTCGGCCACGCCAAGGACTACGCCGAGAACAACCGCGGGGCCGAGCCGAGCCGTACCGGGAACGAGGGCTGACCGTGGCCCGCGACACGCTGGACACCCAGGTCGTCGTTGTCGGCGCGGGGCCCGTCGGGCTGATGCTCGCCGGTGAACTGAGACTCGGCGGTGCGGACGTCGTCGTGATCGACCGGCTGGACGCGCCGACGACCGAGTCGAGGGCTTCCACGCTGCACGCCCGCACGATGGGGATCCTGGACAGCCGTGGCCTGCTCGCCGGGCTCGGCAGTCCTCCGAACGAGCCCCGGGGGCACTTCGCCGGGATCCCGTTCGATCTGACACTGCCCGGCCCCTATTCCGGCCAGTGGAAGGTGCCCCAGACCGTCACCGAGGAACTCCTGCTGGAGTGGGCGCTGTCCCTGGGGGCAGTGGTCCGGCGCGGGCACGAGCTGCGGGCGCTGACGGCGACGGCCGAAGGGGTCGAGGCCGAGGCGGCGGGCCCCGGCGGCACCGTCCGGCTGCGCGGGCAGTACCTCGTGGCCTGTGACGGCGAGAACAGTACGGTGCGCCGCCTGACCGGAGCCGCCTTCCCCGGTCAGGACGCGCAGCGCGAACTCATCAGGGCCGACGTCAGCGGTATCGAGATCCCCAACCGGCGCTTCGAACGGCTGGACAAGGGCCTCGCCATCGCGGCCAGACGGCCCGACGGCGTCACCCGGGTCATGGTGCACGCGTTCGGCAGCCGGGCCGGGGAGCGCACCGGCGAACCCACGTTCAAGGACGTGGCGGACACCTGGAAGCGTGTCACCGGCGAGGACATCGCCGGCGGCACGCCCCTGTGGGTCAACTCGTTCGGCGACGCCGGCCGGCAGCTGGAGTCCTACCGCCACGACCGGGTTCTGTTCGCCGGCGACGCCGCACACGTACAGATGCCCATCGGGGGCCAGGCCCTCAACCTGGGTCTGCAGGACGCGGTCAACCTCGGCTGGAAGCTGGCCCGGGAGGTCAGCGGGGCTGCACACCCCGCCCTGCTCGACAGCTACCACACCGAACGCCACGCCGTGGGGCGGCGGACCCTCGCCAACATCAAGGCGCAGGCCCTGCTGCTGCTCGGCGGACACGAGGTCGAGGCGGTCCGGACGGTGTTCGGCGAGCTCGTGTCCCAGGAGCCGGTCCGTACCCACCTCGCCGGCATGATCTCCGGCCTCGACGTCCGGTACGGCCGTGCGGACACGGACCATCCGCTGGTGGGCACGGCGCTCCCGCACATCCCGCTCGCCGGCGGCGAAGAGGCCACAGCGGCGGCGCTCCTGCGCACCGGGCGCGGGCTGCTCCTCGACCTCTCCGGCGACGACGAACACACCGCCGAACTGCGCGAGGCCGCCGCCCCGTGGGCCGGCCGCATCACCACGGTCGCCGCGACGCTGCCGCCCGGAGCCGGACCGGGCGCGCTTCAGGGCGCCGATTCCGTCCTGGTCCGCCCGGACGGCCACATCGCCTGGGCCGGTCAGGCGGCGGAGGGCCTCGCCGCCGCCGCCGACCGCTGGTTCGGGCCGGTCACCACCGACAGATCACCGGCGACACCGCGACATCAAAGGAGAGACACCATGGGCAGGCTCAACGGCAAAACGGCACTGGTCACCGGGTCGAGCCGGGGCATGGGCCGGGCGGCCGCCGTACGGCTCGCGCAGGACGGCGCACTGGTCGTCGTCCACTACACCGAAAACAAGGAGGCGGCCGAAGAGACGGTCGCCACCGTAGAGAAGGACGGCGGGAGTGCCTTCGCCGTCCGGGCCGAACTCGGTGACACCGGCGGTGTTCACGAGCTCTTCCTGGGCCTGGAGGAGGGGCTGAGGGAGCGCGTCGGTTCGACCAGCCTGGACATCCTCGTCAACAACGCGGGTGTCATGGGCGGGGTCAAGCCGGAGGACACCACTCCGGAGCTCTTCGACCGGCTCTTCGCGGTCAACGCCAAGGCGCCGTTCTTCCTCATCCAGCGCGCGCTGCAGAACATGCCCGACGGCGGTCGCATCGTCAACATCTCCTCGGGGCTGACCCATTTCGCCAACCCGGACGAGATCGCCTACGCGATGACCAAGGGCGCGGTCGAGCAGCTGGCGCTCCACTTCGCCAAGTACCTCGGGCCCCGGCGGATCACCATCAACAGCGTCGCGCCCGGCATCACGCGCAACAGCAACCCCGTCTTCGACATCCCCGAAGCCGTGGAGCAGATGGCGCAGCTGTCGGCCTTCAACCGGGTCGGCGAGCCCGAGGACGTCGCCGACGTGGTGGCCTTCCTCGCCTCTGACGAGGCCCGCTGGATCACCGGCTCCTTCGTCGACGCCAGTGGCGGCACGCTGCTGGGCTGACCAGGGACCGACATCCGACCGGGGAACAGGATCATGACCTCACTCAAGACACCTCCGCACACCGCGCCGGCCACGGACTGGAGCCCCCGGCTGTGGGGGCTGCTGCTCGTACTCGCCGCCAACATGCTGGTCGACGCGCTCGAAGTCTCCGTCGTGGTGGTGGCCATGCCGTCGATCGGCGAAGGTCTCCACCTCTCGCTGACCGCCGTGCAGTGGTCACTGACCGGATTCGCGGCCGGGTTCGGCGGTCTGATGCTGTTCGGCGGCCGTGTCGTGGCCCGTTACGGGCGGCGGCGGGTCTATCTGGCGGCGCTCCTCGTCTTCGCGGCGGCGTCCGTGGTGGCGGGATGCGCCGACGGACCCGGCCTGTTGCTGGCCACCCGGCTCGTCAAGGGATTCTGCGCCGCGCTGACCGCGCCGACCGGCCTGGCCATCATCGGCTCCACGTTTCCCGAAGGGCCGGCCCGTACCCGGGCGGTGTCCGTCTACAGCCTCTTCGGAGCAGGCGGGTTCACCCTGGGGCTGCTGCTCTCCGGTCTGCTCACCGAGGCGAGCTGGCGCTGGACGCTTGCTTTCCCGGCCCCCGTGGTGCTGCTCCTGTTCGTGTTCGGCCTGCGTCTGGTGCCGGCCGACAGCCCGGGCCCGGCCGCACCGGCCGGGCTCGGGACGACGGGAGCGCTGACCTTCACCGGTGGTCTCCTCTCCTTCGTGTACGCAGTGGTCTCGGTGCCGCAAGCCGGGTGGGGAGGGACCAGGGTCGTGCTCGCCGCGTTGGTCTCCGCGGCGCTCTTCGCCGTGTGCGTACGGGCCGAACGTGCCTCGCCACAGCCGCTGTTGCCGTCCGGGGTACTCACGAAACCGACGATGGTCCGTTCGGCACTGGGTGCCGCGGCGCTGAACGGGTCCTACCTCGGGCTGCTGCTGGTCATCACCTTCCAGCTCCAGTCGCTGTGGGGATGGTCCGCGCTGCGGACCGCCGTGGCCCTGCTGCCCGCCAGTCTTCCGCTGGCGGTCACCGCCCTGCTGTCCGGCCGCATGGTGGGCCGGTTCGGCCCGCCCCGGCTGATCGCGGCCGGGGCGCTGGTTCCCGTGGCCGGCTACGCCCTGTACCTGCGGCACGGCGCACCGGTGTCGTACGCGGCCGATGTCCTGCCCACGCTGCTCTGCGTGGCGGCCGGGTTCGTCCTTGCGTTCACCGCCCTGAACGTCCAGGCCACCACCGGTGTCCCGGCCGCTGAACGGGCCTCCACCGTGGGCATCTACCAGACCGCCGTTCAACTGGGCGCGGTCCTGGTACCGGCCGCCGTGGCCGCACTCCTGTACGGCCACAGCGTGTCGGGGTCCGCCGCCTCCGTCGCGACGGACAGCCGCCCCGCCCTGGCCCTGGTCACCGCTGTCGGTGCGCTGGGTCTCCTCGCAGGTCTCACGGGGCTCCGGCCCCTTCGGCGCCACAGCGCCCGCACACCCGTGGCATGACGTGGAAGGGAACCAATGACCATTCAACCCACCGACATCGCTTGGGATTTCGGCGCACCGGATTTCGCCGACTGGGATCTCGCCGACTGGGATATCGACGACCGGGATTTCGACGACCGGGACGAGGACGCCGACGAAGAGATACTCGGAGCCGCGGTCCATGTCCCGGACCGGGACACCCTGGGCGCCCTCTCGCTGGAGGAGCGGACCGACATCATCGACCAGTACGTGCGTCAGGAACTCGCCCGTGTGCTGGGCATCGCCCCGAACGCCGTCGAGACGGCCGGGTGCACGATGAACAGCCTCGGCGTGGGGTCCGTGGCCGGCCTGCAGATACAGAACCGCATGGAGACCGCTCTCGGCGTCGAGGTCAATCTGCAGATGCTGCTTCTGGCCAACAGCGCCGCGGAGCTGATCGAATGCCTGGCGGGACAGCTCGGCCCCGGTGACTCCGTCCACGCCCGGAGAAGCCGGCGTACGACATGAAGCGGAGCGACCTGCTGCAGGCGAGCACTTCGGCGGCCCGGGTGAGTGACCCCGCCGACCCGTGGCTGGACGTATGGCTGCTGCGCCTGCCGCGGCACGACAAGATCGCGCACCTGATCGACCAGAGCCATCTCGACGACCACGAACGCCACCGCGGATCGACGTTTCTGCGCCCCGCCGACTCCGTGCTCTACCTCTCCGCGCACATCGCGCTGCGCCTGGTCCTGGCGCGCTACCTGGACCTCGCCCCCCAGCACGTGCCGTTCGTACGCGAGCCGTGCCCCGGCTGCGGAGAGCCGCACGGCCGGCCGGCCGTGGCCGTCCCCGACCCGCCGTTCCACTTCTCCCTCTCCCACAGCCGGGGCATGGCCCTGGTGGGGGTCGCGTCGGCACCCGTGGGGGCCGACGTCGAGGGCATCCCGCGTACCAGCACCGTCGACAACTGCGTCCCCGCCCTGCACCCCGACGAACAACGGGAGCTGGCCGGCACGTCACCCGAGGCGCGCCATGAGGCGTTCGGCCGGATCTGGACGCGCAAAGAGGCCTATCTGAAGGGGCTGGGCACAGGCCTGAGCAGGCAGCCGTCCCTGGACTACCTCGGCGCCGACGCCACGCGCCGGCCGGCCGGCTGGTCGTTCATCGACCTCCCCTGCGCACCGCACCACAACGGCGCCGTCGCCCTCAGGGCCCCCGTCACCGAGCCGACGTCCGTCCACCGGCTGCCGGTGGACGTGCTCTTCGGTGCCCCGGCGCTCTCCGCCGCAGTCTGAGGGGAGGAGGCCGACGTGTTCGTCCTCGTCACCCCGAGTACGACCACGGCTTCCCGGTGCCCCTGAAGAACCCGATCGACCAGCACCGCACCCAGTGGCGCGTGTCGAGCCTGTCGGCTCAGCTCGCCCGGTGGGCCGGCGCGCTGCGCGAAGCACGTGGCAACACCCCGTATCAGGCCTAAGTCACCCGGAGGGTCAACGTCATGCTCATAGCAGACGATATCGGCGTCATGGAGGCGCTCGGACCGATACCGCTGAGCGATCGTGTGGATGAACTCAGCACGATCAAGAAGACGGCGTGCCAGGGACTCGATCCCTCCGCCACCGAACGTCAGCACGCCAAGGGCAAACTGACGGCACGTGAGCGCATTGACCTGCTGCTGGACCCGGGCTCGTTCCAGGAGGTCGAGCAGCTGCGCCGGCACCGGGCGACCGGCTTCGGCCTGGAGGCGAAGAAGCCGTACACCGATGGTGTGATCACCGGCTGGGGCACGGTCGAGGGCCGCACTGTCTTCGTCTACGCACACGACTTCCGGATCTTCGGCGGCGCGCTGGGCGAGGCCCACGCGACGAAGATCCACAAGATCATGGACATGGCCATCTCGGCCGGCGCCCCGCTGGTCTCGCTGAACGACGGCGCCGGTGCCCGGATCCAGGAGGGCGTCTCGGCGCTCGCCGGGTACGGGGGGATCTTCCAGCGCAACACCCGCGCCTCCGGTGTCATCCCGCAGATCAGCGTGATGCTCGGCCCGTGCGCGGGCGGCGCGGCCTACAGCCCGGCGCTCACCGACTTCGTGTTCATGGTCCGCGAGACCTCGCAGATGTTCATCACGGGTCCGGACGTGGTGCGTGCGGTGACGGGTGAGGAGATCACCCAGAACGGGCTCGGCGGCGCCGACGTGCACGCCGAGACCTCGGGCGTCGCGCACTTCGCGTACGACGACGAGGAGACCTGCATCGCCGAGGTCCGCTACCTGCTGTCGATGCTCCCGCAGAACAACCGGGAACTGCCGCCCCGGCTGGTGAGCGACGACGCGCCCGACCGGACGACGGACTCACTGCTCGGTGTCGTTCCGGCCGACCCCAGCCACATCTACGACATCCGCCGCGTCATCGAAGAGATCGTCGACGACGGCGAGTTCTTCGAGATCCACTCCGGCTGGGCGACCAACATCGTCTGCGCCCTGGTCCGGCTCGACGGCGACGTGGTGGGCATCGTCGCCAACCAGCCCGCCTCCTACGCCGGTGTCCTCGACATCCAGTCGAGCGAGAAGGCCGCGAGGTTCGTGCAGTTCTGCGACGCCTTCAACATCCCCCTGGTCACCCTGGTCGACGTCCCCGGATTCCTGCCCGGCGTGGACCAGGAGCACAACGGCATCATCCGGCGGGGCGCCAAGCTGCTGTACGCGTACTGCAATGCCACCGTGCCGAGGATCTCGCTGATCCTGCGCAAGGCCTACGGGGGTGCGTACATCGTCATGGACTCCCAGTCCATCGGCGCCGACCTCACCTACGCCTGGCCGACGAACGAGATCGCGGTCATGGGCGCCGAAGGTGCGGCCAACGTCATCTTCCGCCGCGAGATCAATGCCGCCGACGACCCCGGGGCGGTGCGCGAGCAGAAGATCAAGGAGTACAAGAGCGAGCTCATGCACCCCTACTACGCAGCCGAGCGCGGCCTTGTGGACGATGTCATCGACCCCCGGCGGACCCGTGAGGTGCTCGTCAGGGCGCTGGAGATGCTGCGGCCCAAACACGCCGACCTGCCGTCGCGCAAGCACGGCAATCCGCCGCAGTGAGCGGCGACGAGGGCGTCGTACGGATCGAGCGGGGCGCGCCCACCCCGGAGGAGCTGGCGGCGCTCACAGCGGTCCTGCTGGCCCGTATGGCGGGGGGTCCGGGTGGTCCGGGTGGCGCGGGAGCACGCCGGACCGCGGGCTGGCGCCGCCCCGCTGACGTCCCTGTCGGCTGGCGCTCCGGCGCGGCCGGCCGGCCGCATTTTGCATTGCTCTGACATCGGCATCACGCGCAATTTCCATACCTGCGACGACGTGACGAAACTTCAGCGAAGTCTGAAACAGAACGTCTTGACCACGCTTCCGGCAGCGAAGAAGCTAGTCACTAGTTTCCGCAGAATTGCGTCGAGCGAACATTTTGATTCCCGCCGGCCGACGTCGTTCGACGGGATTTGCCCGATGAGGAGAAGCATTTCGCGCCGCGCCCGGACCGGCCACTCCCGTGGCTCCTCGGCCCGGGCGGCTGGTCACCTTCCACGTCACCACCACGGTGCCGAGGAAAGGATGGACCGGGCTTGCCAAGCCGGCCCGGGGCGAGCTTCGAGCAGTTGCGCACCACCCTGCCGGAGATCATCAACCCCAGCGGTCCCGGCATCGTCCAGGTCCAGCGAAGTCACCCACGTCGTTGTCCGAACGGTTCAGGGGCATGCGGATTTCACCGCATGCCCCTGAACCGTTTTACGAACCGATACGCCACAGACAGGAATTGTGAATGTCAGCGCAGAATGTCGTCCTGGTTACCGGCGCCACCGGAAATATCGGCCCGCACATCGTCAGCCAGCTGCTGGAATCCGGCGCCCGGGTGCGCGCGCTGCTGCTGGCCGACGACCCGGCCGCCGACCGGCTGCCCGCCGGGGCCGAGGTCGTGTACGGCGACCTCTTCGATCCCGGCAGCCTGGATGCCGCCCTGGAGGGCGTCGGCTCCGTGATGTTGATGTGGCCCTTCTTCACCCTCAACGTCGACACCGCGCCGACCGTCGTGAAGATGATCGCCGAGCAGGCCCGGCGCGTCGTCTTCGTCTCCTCGATCGGTGTCCACCTCGGGCTGGAGCGGCGGGACAACAACTGCCACGCCTACCTGGAGGAGTTGATCGAGGAGACCGGCGTCGAGTGGACCTTCCTGCGCACCTCCGGCTTCGCGATAAACGCGGTGCTGTCCTGGAGGCAGCAGATCCTGGCCGACGGTGTCGTGCGCTCACCCTACGGAGCGGCGGCCCGGTCGCCGATCGACGAGGCGGATCTCGCGGCCGTGGCGGTGCGCGCACTGACCACCGACGGCCACGTCGGCGAGAAGTACGTGGTGACCGGACCCGAGGCCATCACCCAGGCCGAGCAGCTGGCCATCATCGGCGAGGCGGTCGGCCGTCCGCTGCGCTGGGAGGACGTCCCGCACCAGAACGCCCGCGAAGCCATGGTCAATGCGGGCTGGCCGCCCGCCTACGCAGACGGGGCCCTCGACTACTTCGCCATGTTGGTCGTCGAGCCCGAGCTCGTCACGACAACGGTCGAGGACATCACCGGCCGCACACCACGCACGTTCCGCGACTGGGCCGCGGAGAACGCCGCCCGGTTCCGCTGAACACAGCCCAGGAGCTGCAGATGACTTCCACCATGCCCGCCCACGACGCCGCCGTCCCCGGCGGTCCCCCCGGTTACGTCACCTTCGAGGAGCTGCGGGTCGACCGTCCCGGCACGGCCGACGAACTGACCAGCGTCCTTGCCGCCGAGGTGCACGCCTGGGTACGGCACCTCGACGGATTCGTCTCCGCCCGTATCCACCTGAGTCTGGACGGCACCAGCGTGGTGAACCGCGTCGAGTGGTCGAGCGAGCGCGCCTTCCTCGACTCCTTCACGCGGGGCCCCGCCGACAGCCCGCTGCGCTCGCTCTCCGACCGGCCGGGTGTCCTGTCGCTCACGAGCTTCGGCGGCACCCCGGCCCCCGGCGTCGAAGGACCCGCGGCCACCGAACCGCCCGGCATCATGTCCGTGGCGAAACGCCGGGTCGCCGGCCACGAGAGCGCCCGGGCGCTGGCCGGGCTGCTCCAGGAGTCCGGGGACTGGAAGCGGCGGCATCCGGGCTTCATCTCGGCGCAGCCCTGCATCAGCCTGGACGGCACCACGTACGTCAACTACCCACAGTGGGTGAGCGAGGACGCGTTCCGCTCCTACATGGCCGACCCGCGCAATGCCGCGGGCCAGGAGGCCATCGCCGCGCTGGAGACCGGCCCGCCGGAGTTCGTGATGTGCACCCTGGTCGCGCAGATCGACGCCGCCGCGCGGCCCGGGCCGTCGTACAGCACCGGATCGCTCACCGCGGGCGCGGTCTCCGCACTCGACCAGGTGCGGCTCTTCGAGAAGAAGTACGACCCGGCGAGCACCGCCATCCTGGAGGGCCTGCCGGTCGGTCGCGACTGGCGCTGCCTGGAGCTGGGCGCGGGCGCCGGATCGGTCGCCCACTGGCTCGCGGACCGGGCGGACCGGGGCAGCGTCCTGGCGGTCGACATCGACACCCAGCACCTCGACGCCGGCCGCTCTCGGACCCTGACGGTCCAACAGGCGGACGTCATGGACCTGGAATGCGCACCGGGCTCCTTCGACCTCATCTTCTCCCGAGCGGTCTTCGAGCATCTGAAGGACCCGGAGGAGCTGCTGGACCGCGTCCTGGGCTGGCTGGCTCCCGGCGGCTGGCTCGTCATCGAGGACTTCTACTACCTGCCGGGCGCCGACTCGCCCACCGCGGTGGGGCGTTCGCTGGTCGCGGCCTACGTCCGGCACATGGAGGAGCAGGGAGCCGACATGCGCTGGGGGCGACGGCTGGCCGCCACTCTGGCCCGAAAGGGCCTGGACGAGGTCGGGACGCGGGTCACGCCTGCCGGTCCCGGCCAGTCCGCTGTCGACAACGAACTGATCGGGCTGCGGATGCGACAGGAGGGTCACACGCTCGTCGAGAGCGGCCAGGTCACGGCGGACGAACTGGCCGAGTTCCTTGGTCTGCTCGGCACCCCCCAGGGACGTGACATGACCACGCTGCTGGTTTCCGCCTGGGGCCGGCGCCCCACCCCGTGAGGGCCGGCCGATGACGCCGCCCCGCACCTACGCACCACCGGAGGAGACCGGATGCGCGTCCTGATGCTGTCCACGCCCGTTCCGACCCACTTCACGCCCCTGGTCCCGCTGGCCTGGGCGCTGCGGGCGGCCGGGCACGAGGTGCTGGTCGCGGGCCAGCCCGATGTGCTGGGGGCGGTCGCCTCCGCCGGGCTGAACGCCGTGAGCGTCGGCGTCGGATTCCACGTGCAGGACCTGCTCCTCGGTGGCCTCCGCGAGGGTGAGCGGCCGCTGGAGACCCGCTCCCGGGCCGAGCTGGAGGAGATGGGCGGCGCCGGACGCGTGTGGACGACCCACACCCGCTACATGTGGCAGGCCTACCTGGACACCGCCCGGGCCTTCCGGCCCGACCTGGTGGTGTCCGATCCGCTGGAGTTCTCCGCCCTCATCGTCGGCGGCGCCCTCGGCGTCCCGGTGGCGCAGCATCGCTGGGGCGTCGACCCCATGTCGGACACGGCGCGCCTGGAGGCCCGCCGCGGCCTCCAGGGGCTCTGCGACCGGCTGGGCCTGGCCGCGCTGCCCGACCCGGCGGTGCTGCTCGATCCGTGCCCGCCCTCCCTGCAACTGCCGGAAGCGGTGCCGGGCACCCCCATCCGCTTCGTGCCCTTCAACGGCAACGGCTCCCTTCCGGACTGGGCAAGGGCAGGCCGTGCCGGCCGCGCGGGTACCCGCCGGGTCGTGGTCTCCCTCGGCGGCCGCACCCTCGATCTGAACGGTGTCCCACTCGCCCGCCGCCTGCTGCGGGCCTTCGGCGGGCTGCCGGGCACCGAGGTGATCGCCACCGTGGACGAGCGGCACCGGCAGGAGATCGGGCCGGTCCCGGACACGGTCAGGATGGTCGACCCGGTTCCGTTGAACCTGCTGCTCGGTGACTGCGACGCGATCGTCCACCACGGCGGCGCGGGCACCGCGATGACGGCGACCGCCTTCGGGCTGCCGCAGCTCGTCCTCCCGCAGATCGCCGACCAGTTCGCCCACGGCGACCGGCTGGCCGGGGCGGGCGCGGCCATCACGCTCGACAGCGCCGGGGCCCAGAACGACCCGGAACGGCTGAGCGCCGCGCTCGGGGAACTGCTGTCGGCCCCCGGCTACTCCAAGGCGGCCGGGGCGGTGCGCGAGGAGATGGCAGCGATGCCCGCCCCGTCCCGGGTCGCCGCAGACCTGGAACACCTGATCTGAGCCGGTCCGCGGACGCCGGAAACCTCCGGCCGATCCCTCCGGGCAGCAACGGACAGCAACGGACAGCAACGGACAGCAGAGGAGAACAGATGCGCGTCCTCGTCATGGCGACGCCCTCACCGACCCACTTCACGCCCCTGGTCCCGCTGGCCTGGGCGCTGCGGGCGGCCGGGCACGAGGTGCTCGTCGCGGGCCAGCCCGACGTGCTGGGGGTGGTCCGCTCCGCCGGACTGAACGGCGTCGGCTTCGGTGACGCGTTCGACGGCGAGGCCATGCTGCTCAAGGGCCTGGAGCCGGGGCAGCGGCCGTTGGAGGCCCGTCCCCGCACGGCCTTCCGGATGAGCGGCTACGCCGGACTGTGGGCCGCGCACGCCGCCCGCTGGGCCGACGAGTACCTGGAGTTCGCCCGGGCCTTCCGGCCCGACCTGGTGGTGTCCGATCCGCTGGAATTCAGCGCGCTCATGGTGGGCGCGGTGCTGAAGGTCCCGGTGGTGCAGCACCGCTGGGGCGTCGACCCGATGTCGGGCGATGCCCGCCCGGAGGCCCGCCGTGCCCTGCGGGACGTCTGCGCGCGCCTGGGCCTGGCGGAACTCCCCGACCCCGCGGTACTGCTCGACCCGTGCCCGTCCGCCCTTCAGCTGCCGGGCGCCGTGCAGGGCAAGCCGATCCGTTACGTGCCGTTCAACGGCAACGGCCCACTGCCACCCTGGCTGAGGGAACCCAGGACCCTCTCGGGCCTGCGCCGGGTCGCCGTCACGCTGGGCGGCACCCTGCCGCTCAACGGCGTGCCGTTCGCCCGCCGCACGCTCCGGATACTGGGCGCCGAGCCCGGCGTCGAACTGATCGCGACGGTGGACGAGCGGTTCCGGCGCGAGCTGGGGCCGCTGCCCGACTCGGTGCGGCTGGTCGACCCGGTCCCGCTGCACCTGCTCTTCGGAAGTTGCGAAGCCGTGGTCCACCACGGCGGCGCGGGCACGTCGATGACGGCGACCGCCTTCGGACTGCCGCAGCTCGTCCTGCCCCAGCTCGCCGACCACTTCTCACACGGCGACCAGCTCGCCGCTGCGGGCGCGGGGATCGCCTTCGACACGGCCGCGGCGCAGGACCGGCCGGACCTGCTGCGGGGCGCGCTGGCCGACCTGCTGAACGACCCCCGCTACGCCGAGGCCGCGGCCGGGTTGCGGTCGGACATGGAACGGATGCCCGCGCCCTCGCGGGTCGTCACCGACTTGGAGCAGGGGTGGGCGGGCCGTGCGCATCGATGAACTGGACGTGCCGGGAACCTTCACCGTGACGCCCGACCAGATATCCGACGACCGGGGGACGTTCTACGAGTCCCTGCGGACCGATGAGTTCGAGCGCGTCACCGGCCGGTCCTTCGAACCCCGCCAGATCAACTACTCGGTCTCGCGGCGCAACACCCTGCGCGGTATCCACAGCGTGACCGTGCCGCCCGGACAGGCCAAGTTCGTGACGTGCGTACGCGGTGCCCTGCGGGATTTCGTTGTCGACCTTCGCGTCGGCTCACCGACGTTCGGCCGCAGCGCGAGCAATGTCCTGGACGCCGGCTCCGGGGTCTCCGTCTACGTACCCGAAGGCGTCGGCCACGGATTCCTGACCCTCACCGACGACGCCACCATCTGCTACGTGCTGTCCAGCGTCTACGTGCCGGGCACCCAGATCGACATCGACCCCCTCGACCCCGACCTGGCGCTGCCCTGGGGATACACACAGCCCCCGCTGATGTCCCCCAAGGACGCGGGCGCCCGTTCCCTGAAGGACACGGCAGCCGCCGGTCTGCTGGCCGAATGGCCGGAGAAACCGTGAAGATACTCTTCGTCGCCGCCGGGAGCCAGGCGACCGTATTCGCCCTGTCCCCGCTCGCCACGGCCGCCCGCAACGGTGGCCACCAGGTGTTCATGGCCGCGCACGCGGACATGATGCCGGTCGTCGCGGGGGCGGGCCTGCCTGGTATCGCGCTCACCTCCCGGCCGCTGGGGGACTTCCTCACGTTCGACCGGGCGGGGCGGCCGCTGACCATCCCCGCCGATCCGGCGGAGGGCCAGCGGTTCGCCGGGGGAGCTTTCGGCCGCATGGCGGCCGCCAACATCGAGCCGCTGCTGGCGCTGGCCCGGGACTGGCGTCCGGACCTGGTCGTCGGCGGCACCCTGTCGTACGCCGCCGGGCTGCTCGCCGCCCACCTCGGCGTCCCGTTCGTCCGCCAGGCCTGGGACGCGATCGAGGCCGACGCCATCCACCCCGGGGCCGCCCTGGAGCTGCGGCCGGAACTCGACTCGCTGGGCCTGGAGCGGTTCCCCGAGCCCGAGCTCTTCATCGACATCTGCCCGCCGGGAGTCCGGCCTCCGGGCGCCGCACCTGCGCAGCTCATGCGGTGGATCCCGGGCAACCAACAGCGGGCGTTGGAGCCATGGATGTACCGCCGCGGGGACCGCCCCAGGGTGTGCGTGACGTCCGGCAGCCGCGCGTCCCGCGCCAGCTACGACAACAGCTACGAATTCCTGCGCGACATGGCCACACGCATCGGCGCGCTGGACGTGGACCTGGTCGTCGCGGCACCGGAAGCCGTCGCGGCGGATCTGCGCGCCGAATTCGCCGGCGTACGGGCAGGCTGGATCCCGCTCGACGTCGTCGCGCCGACCTGTGATCTGCTCCTGCACCACGCGGGCGGCGTCACGAGCATGACCGGCATGAACGCCGGTCTCCCCCAACTTCTCATTCCCAACGGCCCGATCCTCGTCCCGGCTGCGCGCCGCATGGCGGCGTACGGAGCGGCGATCACGCTCATGCCGGGAGAGGACTCCGCGGACGCAATCGCGGACGCGTGCGGGGAACTCCTGGCCGACCCCGCCTACCGCGGCCGGGCGCGCGATCTCGCACGTGAGATCTCTGGACTACCGCTGCCGGCCCAACTGGTCGGCGTTCTGGAGAACCTGTGACCGGTCCGCCGGTCGTGACAAGAGTCGTGACAAGAGAGGAACGTCCATGAAAGCACTGGTGTTGTCGGGCGGGTCGGGGACCCGCCTGCGGCCTTTCAGTTACTCCATGCCGAAACAGCTCATACCGATCGCGAACAAGCCGGTTCTGGAACACGTCCTGGAGAACATCCGTGACCTCGGGGTGACCGAGATCGGTGTCATCGTCGGTGACTGGGCGCCGCAGATCCAGGCGGTGCTCGGCGACGGTTCCCGGCTCGGCGTGCGTATCACCTACATCCCCCAGGACCGGCCGACCGGCCTGGCCGCCTGCGTGTCGCTCGCCCGGCCGTTCCTGGGCGACGACGACTTCGTGATGTACCTCGGCGACAACATGCTGCCCGAGGGTGTCGGGCGGATCGCCGAGCAGTTCACGGCCACCCGGCCGGCCGCGCAGGTGGTCGTCCACAAGGTGTCCGACCCGCGGGCCTTCGGCGTCGCGGAGCTCGACGCGGACGGCCGCGTCGAGCGGCTCGTGGAGAAGCCGCAGAATCCGCGCAGCGATCTCGCGCTCATCGGCGTCTACTTCTTCACCCCCGCCATCCACGAGGCCGTCGCCTCCATCGAGCCCAGCACGCGCGGCGAACTGGAGATCACCGACGCCGTCCAATGGCTCGTCACCCACGGCGCCGAGGTCAAGGCCAGTGAGTACGGCGGCTACTGGAAGGACACCGGTCGCGTCGAGGACGTACTGGAGTGCAACCGCAAGCTCCTGGACGGCCTGAAGCCCCGCATCGACGGCGAGGTCGACCCGGCCAGCGTGCTCATCGGCCCGGTCGTCGTGGAGGCCGGTGCCCGCGTCATCCGGTCCCGGATCGAAGGGCCGGTCATCATCGGTGCCGGAACCGTCGTGGAGGACAGCCACATCGGCCCGCACACCTCCATCGGCAAGGAATGCGTGCTCAGTGGTACCCACATCGACTACTCCATCGCGCTCGACGGCGCCATGGTCTCCCAGGTCCGCGGCCTGTACGGCTCCCTGATCGGCCGCTCCGCCTCCGTCGGACCGGCCGACATCGGTACCACTCACCACCGGCTGGTCGTCGGTGACCACACCCGCGTCGAGGTGGCGGCATGAAGATCCTGGTCACCGGCGCCGCCGGCTTCATCGGCTCGCACTACGTACGAACCCTGCTGGAGGACGGCTACCCGGACTGGAAGGGAGCCACGGTCACGGTCCTGGACAAGCTCACCTACGCCGGCAACCGGGACAACCTCCCGGCGTCCCATCCCCGGCTGGACTTCGTCCAGGGCGACATCTGCGACGACGACCTGCTGCGGCAGCTGCTCCCCGGGCACGAGGCGGTGGTCCACTTCGCCGCCGAGTCACACGTCGACCGGTCCCTGGAATCGGCGTCCGAATTCGTCCGCACCAACGTCGTCGGCACCCAGACGCTCCTGGACGCGGTGCTCGCCGCCGGCGTCGAGCGCGTCGTGCACGTCTCCACCGACGAGGTCTACGGTTCGATCGACGAGGGCTCCTGGACCGAGACCTGGCCGCTGATGCCCAACTCCCCTTACTCCGCGTCGAAGGCGGCGTCCGACCTGATCGCCCGTTCCTACTGGCGCACCCATGGCCTGGACCTGTCGATCACCCGCTGCTCCAACAACTACGGGCCCTACCAGCACCCCGAGAAGCTCATACCGCTGTTCGTCACCAACCTGCTCGAAGGCCTGCGGGTGCCGCTCTACGGCGACGGCGGCAACATCCGCGAATGGCTTCACGTGGACGACCACTGCCGGGCCATCGACCTCGTGCTGAACCACGGGCGGGCCGGTGACATCTACAACATCGGCGGCGGGAACGAGCAGACCAACCTCGCCATCACCGAGAAGCTGCTGGAACTGACCGGCAACGACTACTCCAAGGTCGTCAGGGTTCCCGACCGCAAGGCACACGACCTGCGCTACTCGCTGGACGAGTCGAAGATCAGCGAGCAGCTCGGCTACGCCCCGCGTGTCACCTTCGAGCGCGGACTGGCCGAGACGGTGGCCTGGTACCAGGACAACCCCCACTGGTGGAAGCCCACCAAACACGGGGTCGGTCAGGTATGACGGTTACCCGCTCGGTGCTGGTGCTCGGCGGCACGGGCTTCCTCGGGCAGCACATCGGCGCGGCGTTCACCGCCGCCGGGGACCGGGTGGCCTCCGCGGCGCGGAGCGGGCCGCTACGGATCGACCTCGCCACCGCCGCCCCGCGGGAGCTGGCCGCGCTGCTGGACCGCACCCGGCCGGACGTCGTGGTGAACGCGTCCGGCCGGGCCTGGCGGGCGACCGGGCGGGAGATGCTCGAAGCCAACGCCGAAGCCGTCGGCAAACTCGCCGCGGCCGTCGCCGTACTCCCGCACCGGCCCCGGCTGGTCCAGCTGGGCAGCGTGCACGAGTACGGTCCCGGAACGGTCGGCGAGGGCACCCGTGAGGACCAGGTGCCGGCACCGGTCACCCCGTACGGCCGGTCCAAGCTCCTCGGCTCGCTTGCGGTGCTCGACGCGGCGCGCACCGCGGACCTGAACGCGATCGTGCTCCGGCTGGCGAACGTCTGCGGTCCCGGAACCCCGCGCGGCAGCCTGCTCGGCATGATCGGCGAGCGGCTGGCCGGCGGCATGCGGGACTCCCGGGACGGGGCACCGGCGGAGCTGCGACTGGCCCCACTGCACGCCCGGCGTGACTTCGTGGACGTACGGGACGTGGTGGACGCCGTCCTGGCGGCGGCGGAACTGCCGGCCCCGGCCCCGGCCGACCGCGTGCTGAACATCGGCAGCGGCACCGCCGTACCCATGCGGGACCTCGTCGGCCTGATGGTCACCCTCAGCGGGCTCAGCATCCGGATCGTCGAGGAGTCCGGCGACGGCACGCCGCGCACCGACGTGGAGTGGCAGCAGCTCGACATCACCAAGGCCCGGCGGCTGCTGGGGTGGCGCCCGCACCGGGGCGCCGAGGAGTCACTGCGCGACCTGCTCGCCGCCGAGTCGGCCCGGCCGGCCGAAGCGGCATGACACACAACCAACGACGGAGGGGATGAGATGAGCGAGCACAAGGCGCTTGTCCTGGACGAGGTCCGGAAATACCACCTGGACACGCAGGACCACCGGCCGTTCGTGCCGGGCACCACCGAGATCTGGCCGTCCGGTGCCGTTCTGGAGGAGGACGACCGGGTGGCGCTGGTCGAGGCCGCCCTGGAGATGCGGATCGCCGCGGGCCGCAGCTCACGGAAGTTCGAGTCGTCCTTCGCCCGCAAGATGAAGCGGCGCAAGGTCCACCTGACCAACTCGGGTTCCTCGGCGAACCTGCTGGCCGTCTCCGCACTCACCTCCCACGTGCTGGAGGACCGCAGGCTCCGCCCCGGCGACGAGGTCATCACGGTCGCGGCGGGCTTCCCCACCACGGTCAACCCGATCTTGCAGAACGGCCTCATTCCGGTCTTCGTCGATGTCGACCTGGCCACGTACAACACCACCGCGGACCGTGTCGCGCAGGCGATCGGCCCGAAGACCCGCGCGATCATCATCGCGCACGCCCTGGGCAACCCCTTCGAGGTCGCCGAGATCGCCCAACTCGCCTCCGACCACGACCTGTTCCTCATCGAGGACAACTGCGACGCGGTGGGCTCCACCTACGACGGACAGCTCACCGGTACGTTCGGCGACCTGTCGACGGTCAGCTTCTACCCCGCGCACCACCTCACGATGGGCGAGGGCGGCTGCGTCCTGACCGCGAACCTGGCGCTGGCCCGGATCGTGGAGTCACTGCGCGACTGGGGCCGGGACTGCTGGTGCGAGCCGGGCGAGAACGACAAGTGCCTCAAGCGCTTCAAGTACCAGTTGGGCACGCTGCCCGAGGGCTACGACCACAAGTACATCTTCTCGCACATCGGGTACAACCTGAAGGCCACCGACATCCAGGCGGCCCTCGGCCTGACGCAGCTCACCAAGCTGGACGCCTTCGTGGACGCCCGGCGCCGCAACTGGAAGCAGCTGCGCGACGGCCTGGAGGGCCTGCCGCACCTGTTGCTGCCCGAGGCCACCGTGCGCAGCGACCCGAGCTGGTTCGGGTTCGCCCTGACCGTCGACCCCAAGGCGCCCTTCAGCCGCGCGGAGCTCGTGAGCTTCCTGGAGGGCCGCAAGATCGGCACCCGGCGGTTGTTCGCCGGGAACCTCACCCGCCACCCCGCGTACCAGAACCAGCCGCACCGCGTCGTCGGTGACCTCGCCAACAGCGACATCATCACCGACCAGACCTTCTGGATCGGCGTCTATCCCGGCCTCAGCGAAGAAATGCTCGACTACGTCATCTCCTCCATCAAGGAATTCGTCGGGGCCCGCGGTTGACCAGGGCCCTGCCCCACCTCCCCACTCAAGATTCAGGACCGACGCATGGACATTGTGGGAAACGGATTCCTCGCCCGGAGTCTGCGGCCGATCGCCCACCGCCACCCGGACACCGTGGTGCTCGCCGCCGGAGTGTCCTGGGCGAGCGGCACCTCCGACGCCGACTTCGCGCGCGAGGCTGCGCTGCTGAGTGAGGTGGCGGACCGGTGCCGGGCCGCAGGACGCAGGCTGTTGTTCTTCTCCACCGCCGCCACCGGGATGTACGGGGCGCTGGACGGTCCGGGCCGCGAGGACAGTCCGATCACCCCCTGCACTCCCTACGGCGCCCACAAGTACGCGCTGGAGCAGCAGTTGCACGCCTCGGGCGCCGATTGCCTGATCCTCCGCCTGGGCCACCTCGTCGGCCCCGGGCAGCCGCCGCACCAGTTGCTCCCGGCGCTCGTACGGCAGGTGCGCGAGGGCAGCGTACGCATCCAGCGGGGCGCCTCCCGCGATCTGGTGGACGTGGACGACGTGGTCACCGTCATCGACCGGCTGCTCGCCCAGGACCTGCGGGGCGAGACGGTCAACGTGGCCTCCGGCGAGGCGGTCCCGGTGGAGGACATCGTGGACCACCTCGCGCGGCGGCTGGGCCTGGAGGCCCGCCGGGAGTACCGGGACACCGGCGCCCACCACGTCATCTCCACCGAGAAGCTGCGGGCGCTGGTGCCCGAAACGGCCGTGATGGGCTTCGGCCCCGGCTACTACCGCCAGGTAATCGACGCGTTCCTCGCGTCTTCCGCCGTCCCCACGGCGAACTGACAACCAACGGAGGGAGTCATGATGTCCCAACTTGCCGATCCCGAGACCAGGCCCGCCGCAGTCCAGGTGCCGCTGCGCCCACGTGAGGACGCCTCGGTCGCCGCCCGCTTCGCCCGGTCCGCCGCCACCACCGAGGGTGCGCAGCTGCGCACCGAGGACTTCGCCCGGTGGCTCGCCGGCCGCGGCCGGGCGAACCGGTTCCAGGTCGACCGGATCCCGTTCGACGAGCTGGTCGGCTGGTCGTTCGAGGAGGGCACGGGGAACCTGGTGCACCGCAGCGGCCGGTTCTTCTCCGTCGAGGGCCTGCACGTCACGACGGGGGAGGGGGAGACCCCCGGCCAGGAGTGGCACCAGCCGATCATCAAGCAGCCCGAGATCGGCATCCTGGGCATCGTGGTCAAGGAGTTCGACGGCGTACTGCACTTCCTGATGCAGGCGAAGATGGAGCCGGGCAACCCCAACCTGCTCCAGCTGTCGCCGACCGTCCAGGCAACCCGCAGCAACTACACCAAGGTCCACCAGGGCGCGGACGTGAAGTACATCGAGTACTTCATCCAGCCGGGCCGGGCGAGGGTGGTCGCGGACGTGCTGCAGTCCGAGCACGGCTCGTGGTTCTACCACAAGTCCAACCGCAACATGATCGTCGAGGCCGTCGGTGAGGTTCCGCTGGACGACGACTTCTGCTGGCTCACGCTGGGGCAGATCGGCGAACTGCTGCACCGGGACAACGTGGTCAACATGGACTCGCGCACCGTCCTGGCCTGCGCCCCGGTCGGCGACGGCGGGCCGGGCGCGCTGCACTCCGACACCGACCTGCTGTCGTGGATCACCGCCGAGCGGTCCCGGCACGACGTGCTCGCGACCCGCGTACCGCTCGACACGGTCCCCGGCTGGAAGCGCGGTGAGTTCACCGTCGGCCACGAGAACGGCCGCTACTTCAACGTCGTGGCGGTGAAGGTCCAGGCGGGCAACCGCGAGGTCACCGGCTGGACTCAGCCGCTCTTCGAGCCGCAGGGGCTCGGCGTGACGGCATTCCTCACCCGCCGCATCGGTGGCGTGCGGCACGTGCTGGCGCACGCCCGGGTCGAGGGCGGCTTCCTCGACACCGTGGAACTGGGTCCCACCGTCCAGTACACCCCGGACAACTACGCGCACCTCACGGGCGCCGACCGGCCGCCGTACCTGGACCTGGTGATGGAGGCCGACCCGTCCCGCATCCGCTACGAGGCTGTGCACTCCGAGGAGGGCGGCCGCTTCCTCAACGCCGAGAGCCGCTACCTCCTGGTCGATGTCGACGAAAGCGACGGGAACGCCGGCTCGCTCGACTCGCCGGCCGGTTATCGCTGGGTCACCCCCGGGCAGCTGACCTCCCTGGTCCGGCACGGCCACTACGTCAACGTCCAGGCCCGCACCCTGCTGGCCTGTCTCAACGCCACGCTGGCACGCGGCTGATGACGCCGTTGCGGATCGGCGTCCTGGGCTGCGCGGACATCGCGAGACGCCGCATGATGCCGGCCATGAGGGAGCTGCCCGCCACCGAACTGACCGCAGTCGCCAGCCGGGACGGCGCCCGGGCGGCGGAGGTGGCCGGGGAGTTCGGATGCCGTCCGGTGGCCGGGTACGACGCGCTGCTGGCGCGCGACGACATCGACGCGGTCTACGTACCGCTGCCCGCCGCCCTGCACGCGCGATGGGTCGAGTCGGCGCTGCGGGCAGGAAAGCACGTGCTGGCGGAGAAGCCGCTCACCACCGAACCGGCCCGTACCCGGGAGCTGCTGGTGCTGGCCGCGGAACGGGGCCTGGTGCTGATGGAGAACGTCATGTTCGTCCACCACGGCCAGCACGCGGCGGTACGGAAGCTGCTGGCCGACGGTGCCATCGGCGAACTGCGTTCCTTCCAGGCCACGTTCACCATCCCGGGACTGCCTGACGGGGACATCCGCTACCGTCCCGAGCTGGGCGGGGGCACCCTGTGGGACAACGGGGTCTACCCGGTCCGCGCCGCCCTGCACTTCCTCGGCGACGGGCTCCGGGTCATCGGCGCCACCCTGGACGCCGGTCCCGGCCGTGAGGTGGACACGGCGGGCGCGGCGCTGCTGCGGACTCCGGACGGCGTCAGCGCGCAGCTGTCCTTCGGCCTGGACCACGGCTACCGCTCGGTGTACGAGATCTGCGGGACGCGGGGCAGGCTCACCGTCGACCGCGCCTTCACCCCGCCCGCCGACCACACCCCGGTGCTGCGCCTGGAGCGCGGCTCCGGCACCGAGCTGATCGAGCTGGGCGCCGACGACCAGGTCACGGCCACCCTCGCCGCCTTCGCAGCGGCCGTCCGCGAGGGGACAGCCGCCGGTCACGAATGCCTGGAACAGGCCCGGCTGCTGGATGACATCCGCCGGTCGGCGAGCCGGTCAGGGCGCGGGTGACGCCGGGAGCAGCTGGACGGCGACGTCCAGGAGTTCCGTGAACTTCTCTTCGGGGTCGCCCTCCAGGCTGGGCAGGTTGAGCGTGCCGAAGTGCAGCGCGAGGAGCGCGACGAGCGTGCGCACCCGGTCGGGCAGTGGCGCGTCCAGGTCGGTGATCAGCCCGGACAAGGTGCCCAGCCGGTTCTGGGACTTCCTGCCGACGCTCAGTCCGCGCAGTACGGCCTGGTTCTCCTGCTGGAAGACGAACAGGGGCGTGGCGCGGTTCAGCACGGCGCCGTAGCGGGAGAGCAGCTCCCGCTTGGTCTCCACGGTGCGGGGCTGCTCCTGGCCCCAGGCAATCAGCTCGTCGATCTCGGTGTCGACGTCCTGAAAGAGGCTGACCAGGATGTCTTCCTTGGTTTTGAAGTGGTGGTACAGCGCGGGCTTCGTGACGTCGAGCTGTTCGGCGATCCCACGGAGCGAGGCCTTCTCGTAGCCGAGTTCGACGAAGAGCCGCAGCGCGACGTCCTTGATGCGCTGGCGTGTGTCGCCCTTGCGTGCCTGCCGTGTGCCGGTGGTCATGGTCGCCCTCCTGCGCTCTCCTGCTCCGGATCCTCGTGTCTCCGGACAGCGGCAACGGTAGCTTACTTGACGGGCGGCAAGGAAGCGTCTAGCGTCTCATGTACCGTCTCCTAGCCGCCCGACAGGTAAGCGGATTCCGAACACCCCATGACCTTCCCCGGGGGGGAAAATGTCGCAAGCTCAGTCGCAGGCGGAAGCGCCCGCTTCCGCCTTACCCCAGAACCGCAATCTGTACGCCGTGGTGTGCGCGGTGGTGATCGCCCTGGTCCTCGGATCGCTCGACAACCTGATCCTCGGCGTCGCGATGCCGACCATCGTCGGTGAGCTGGGCGGCCTGGACCACCTGTCCTGGGTGGTCACCGCCTACACGCTGACGACCGCGGTCTCCACCCCGGTCTGGGGCAAGATCGGCGACATGTACGGTCGCAAGGGCGTTTTCCTGTCCGCGATCACGATCTTCCTGGTCGGCTCGGCGCTGTCCGGTATGGCGCAGAGCATGTGGCAGCTGATCTGCTTCCGCGCCCTGCAGGGGCTGGGTGGCGGCGGTCTCATGGTCGGCGCGCTGGCGATCATCAGCACCATCGTCCCGGTGCGCGAACAGGGCCGCTTCCAGGGCATGATCTCGGCCGTCATGGGCGCGTCGATGATCGCCGGTCCGCTGGCCGGCGGTGTGATCACCGACCACCTGGGCTGGCGCTGGTGCTTCTACGTCAACCTGCCGCTCGGCGCGGTTGCGCTGATCATGATCACCTCGATGCTGGACCTGCCCAAGCAGTCCGCCAAGGCCCGCATCGACTACCTCGGCGTGGCGCTGCTGACCATCGCGATCAGCGCCGTGGTCCTGGTCACCACCTGGGGCGGCACCGAGTACGGCTGGGTGTCCGGCACGATTCTGGGGCTCATGGCGCTGGCCGTGGTCGCGATCGCCGCCTTCGTCCTCGCCGAGCGCAGGGCTGCCGAGCCGGTGCTGCCGCTGGGGCTGTTCCGTAACGCCAACTTCTCGCTGGCCACCGTGATCGGCTTCCTTCTCGGCGCCATGATGTTCGCCGTCATGACCTTCCTGCCGCTGTTCCAGCAGGCTGCCCAGGGCGCTTCGCCCACCTACGCGGGGCTGCAGCTGCTGCCGGTGTTCCTCGCCATGATGGTCGCGAACGTGGTGGTGGGACGCGTCATCACCAGCTCGGGCAAGTACAAGGTCTTCGTGATCGGCGGCGGCGCCCTGGCCACCGCGGGACTCGTGTTGCTCTCCATGCTCGAACCGGACACCTCGCGGCTGTTCTCCAGCGCGGCGATGGCCCTGGTCGGCGCCGGAATGGGCTGCCTGATGCAGACCACCCTGATCATCTCGATGCAGAGCGTCGAGCCGAAGGACCTCGGCGTCGCCTCCTCGACCGCCACCCTCGCCCGCACCATCGGCGGCTCCATCGGCGTCTCGGTCATGGGTGCGCTCTTCGCCGGCCGGGTGAGCGCCTCCATGGCCGAGCGCGGCGGCGACGCGGCCGCCGCGGTCAGCGGCGGCGCCCAGCTGGAGGCCGACAAGCTGAAGCGGCTTCCCGAAGCGGTGCGCAGCGCCTACGAGTTCGCCGTGTCCAGCGGCGCCCATCGGGTGTTCCTGCTCGGCGCGGCACTGGCCCTGGTCACCTTCGCGGTGGCCTGGATCATCCGGGAGGTCCCGCTGCGGACCACGCTCGGCACCCCGGAGCCGGAGGCGGCCCCGCCCGCCAAGTCCGCGAAGGTCTGAACAAGAACCGCCGCACCACCACTCGTCAAGTAAACAGAACCACCTCAGGAGGACCCCATGTCTGAAGCCCCCATCCGCATCGCACTGATCATCGGCAGCGTCCGGGACGGCCGCTTCGGACCCGTCGTCGCCAACTGGTTCGCGGAGCAGGCCACCGCTCACGGCGGCTTCGAGGTCGACGTGATCGACCTGGCCGAGGCGAACCTGCCGATGGTGCTCCCCGCCTTCGGCGGGACCGCGTCCCCCGAGACGATCGCGGCGGTCGGCGCGGTCAGCCCCCGCCTGGAGGCGGCCGACGCGTTCGTCGTCGTGACCCCGGAGTACAACCACAGTTACCCGGCGTCCCTGAAGAACGTCATCGACTGGCACAACGCCCAGTGGCACGCCAAGCCCGTCGCCTTCGTCGCGTACGGAGGCCTTTCCGGCGGCCTGCGCGCCGTGGAACACCTGCGCCAGGTCTTCGCCGAGCTGCACGCCACCACCATCCGTGACACGGTCAGCTTCCACGGCGCCTGGTCGCAGTTCGACGAGGACGGCTCGCCGAAGGACCCCGAAGGCGTCAACGCGGCCGCCAAGATGTTGCTCGACCAGCTCGGCTGGTGGGCCCAGGCCCTGCGTGAGGCACGGACCGCGCGCCCCTACAAGGTCTGACGGTCACGGTCCGAACCGTCCGACCGGCACAGCACGACGGCACAGCACGACGACTCAGCACGACGGCCCGGCTCGCCTCCCCGCGAGCCGGGCCGTCGTGCTGCCCGCACACTGGAGACGGACCGACATGACCCCGACCTCGCCACGCCTGTCCCTTTCCCCGGCCCCGGCGGCGCCGCACGCGCACAGACTGCCGTCACTGACCGGACTGCGGTTCGCCGCCGCGGCGCTCGTCTTCGGGTACCACGCGTCGCTCACCTTCCTCCCCATGAACCCCTTCGCCGACGGCGGCCTGGCGGACGGCTTCGCGACGCTCTTCAGCAAGGCGGGCTGGATGGGGGTTTCGTTCTTCTTCGTGCTCAGCGGCTTCGTTCTCACCTGGTCCGCGGACCCCCGCGACACGGTGACCGGCTTCTGGCGCCGACGCCTGCTGAAGATCTTCCCCAACCATGTCGTGACCTGGGCGCTGGCGTTGGCGCTGTTCGCCGGGGCATTGAGCCCGCTCCCGGTGTGGTTGCCGAACCTGTTCCTGGTGCACTCCTGGTTCCCGGAACCGACCGTGTACCTCGGCGTGAACTCGCCCGCCTGGTCGCTCTGCAGCGAGCTGCTGTTCTATCTGCTCTTCCCCCTCCTGATCCGCCTCGTACTGCGGCTCAGGACCGCCGGACTGTGGGCCTGGGCGGCGGGGATGGTCGCGGCCATGGTGGCCGTGCAGCTCGTGACGGACCTGCTGGTGCCCGACAGCCCCGCCTCGTTCGGCGCGCCGGTCTCCACCTGGCAGTTCTGGATCGGCTACAACTTCCCGCCGGTCCGGATGTTCGAGTTCGTCCTGGGCATGCTGCTCGCCCGCCTCGTCCTGGCCGGGCGCTTTCCCCGCGTCCCGCTCTCCGCGGCCGCCCTGCTCGCGGCGGCGGGCTACGCGCTGGCCCTGTGGGTGCCGTGGCTCTACGGACTCAACGTGGCCACGATCGTGCCCGTCGGCGTGCTGATCTGCGCGGTCGCCGTCTCCGACGTCCGCGGCATGCCGTCCGTCCTGCGCGGCCGCGCCGCCCAGTGGCTCGGCGAGGTCTCGTTCGCCTTCTACATGGTCCACTACATCGTCCTCACCTACGCCCGCACCGAGTTGATGGGCGGACACCGGTACGGGCCGGCCGCGGGCATGGCCGTGCTCCTCACGCTCTTCCTCGCCTCGCTGCTCGCGGGCGGGCTCCTCATGGTCTGCGTGGAACGCCCGGTCATGCGCCGCTGGGCCGGGCCGAAGGCGCGCGTCGCAGCGGCCGTCCGCATCGCGCGCCCGGAGGGGGTCCGATGAGGGTCCTGTACGTCGCCGGGCCGAGCCCGGCCACCGTCTTCGCCTTCGCGCCGCTGGCCACGGCCCTGCGCCATGCGGGCCACGAGGTCTTCATGGCCACGACCGAGGAGATGATGCCGGTGGTCGAGGGCGCCGGCCTGCCGGGCATCCCGGTCACCGCCCGCTCCTTGCTGAGCTTCCTGACCACCGACCGTGAAGGGCGCCCGGTGGCAGCCCCCACCGGCCTGCGCGAGGAGTGGAGGCACGCGGGCGGCTGGTTCGGCCGGCTGGCCGCCGCGAGCCTGGGCCCGCTGCTCGACCTGTCGCGGGACTGGCGCCCGGACCTCGTCGTCGGCGGCACCCGCTCCTACGCGGCCGCCCTGCTCGCCGCCCACCTCGGTGTCCCGCACGTCCGGCACGCCTGGGACATGGTCGACGACACCGAGGTCGACCCGCACGCCGACGCCGAACTCCGCCCGGAGCTGCACGCGATGGGCCTGGAGCGCATCCCGGACCCCGCGCTCTTCCTCGACATCTGCCCGCCCGCCCTCCGCCGGGCGGGCACCGCGCCCGCGGCACCCGTACGCGGCGTGCGATGGGTGCCCGGCAACCGGCAGCGGAAGCTGCAACCGTGGATGTACACCCGGGGGGACCGCCCGCGGATCTGCGTCACCTCGGGCAGCCGGGTCACCCTCACCGGGAGCCACGACTTCCTGCGCGACCTGGTGAACAGCGTCAGCACGCCGGATGTGGAGGTCGTGGTCGCCGCCCCCGAGGACGCCGCCCTCCCCCTGCGCGCCGCGCTGCCCGGGATACGGATCGGCTGGATACCGATGGACGTCGTGGCGCCCACCTGCGACCTGATCGTCCACCATGGCGGGGGAGCCACCGGGATGACGGCCTTGAACGCCGGAACACCCCAGCTCACCCTGCCCCAGTGGGCGATATTCAACGAATCGGTGCAACGCGTATCGGCCTACGGGGCGTCCCTCACGCTGCTCCCCGGCGAACAGACGCCCGACGCCGTCGCCCGGGCCCGCGAGGAGCTGCTCGGCGACCCCGGCTACCGCGTGCGGGCCCGGGCCCTTTCCGCCGAGATAGCCCAACTCCCCTCGCTCGCACGGACCGTGGAAATCCTGGAGGACCTGTGACCCGCTACACCGACGCTGTCAACGACGCCCTGGAACGCCTGGACGACCTCGGCTACGAGCGCGGCCCGGAAGGCTTCGTCACCCACGGCCCGATGTGCGCCGAGACGCTCGCCACCCTCGGGTACGGCGACCGGATCCCCGCCTGGGTGCGCGCCTACCGCAACGGCATCGCCCACCACGCCCCGCCGGAGCCCCGGCTCGCGATCGACGCCACCGACGCCACCGACTGGCGGTCCGTCCTGGGTGACTTCGACCGCGCGGGGGACTGGGAGCAGCTCTTCCGGCGCGAACTGGCCGCGGAACCCTGGCGCGATGTGCTGGTCCGCTGGTGGCCCCGGCTGACCCCCGGCCTCGTCGCGGGCCTGACGCACGGCGTCATCCGCACCGCCCACGCCGTACGCGGACTCGCCGCCGCCCCGGAACCCGGCCCGGCGCAACTCACCGAACTCGCCCGGGGACTGGCCTACTGGGCCGCTCGATACACGCCGCTGCCCGGCCACGTCCGCTTCCGGGGACAGCGCGGGCTCGCCCGGGCGATGGCCGCCCTGCCCCGCGACGAACTGGCCGAGTCCGGATTCCGCGGCGGGCGAGGCGACGTCGAGGACACCGGCCCGCTCGGGACGTACCCCGGCTACCAGGAGGCGCTGCGGGCGCTGCGCCCCGCCGAGGCCCAGCTGCTGCTGACCGAGATGACGGCGGAGTTCGCCGGGGTCTACCTCTCCCACCCCGAGGTCTTCCCGATTCCGCTGGTCCACGGGATCACCGCCCCCGCCGCCGTACGGCTGGTGCTGCCCCACCTGCCCGCCGAACTGCACGCGCCCACCCTCGCCGTGCTGTGGCAGGTACAGGTGGTCATGCTGCTGGACTTCACCCGCGACCGGCGCGGCGAGGACACCGCGACCGCCGACGCGGACGAGTACGGAGCGCCCGGGTTCGCCGAGCTGACGGCCCGCGCGGTGGAGCACGGCGACGATCACGTCATCAAGCTCGCCGAGGCCTGCCAGCGCGAGCACGCCCTGCGGCCCGACCCCCGCTATGCCGCCGCCGCGTACGCGGCCCAGCAGCGTATCCCGCGCTACGGCGCCGACTTCGGCGCCGCCACGGTCCAGGCCGTCCGGCGGCACGGGCCGCGCTACGGCGCGAAGAGCACCTGATGCCACGGATGGAGAACCCCATGCGGGTCCCGTTCACCGTCTTCCCCGCCACCGACTCCGGACTGACAGCCGTCACGATCGGCACGCGCGGCGCGGCCGGTAATCGTTCCGGGAGAGCGGCGTCTTCTTCTCCGGCGTACTGGAACGGTGGCGGGGCTCGACATCGAGCTGGTCGCCACGCTCGGCGCGAGCCAACTCGCCACGGCCGGCACGGCCCCGGACAACGTGCGGGTGGTCGACTGCGTACCCCCGGATTCGGGCAGAGGGGCAGGGGAGGGGCAGGGGAGGGGCAGGGGAGACCTATCCCTCCAGCAGCCGCCGCGGCCCGGGACCCTGCGCCCCGAGCTCGTCCCCCGGATTGGCCAGCGCGCAGCGGTCGATCGACAGGCAGCCGCATCCGATGCAGTCCGTCAGATGGTCCCGCAACCGCTCCAGTTCACGAATGCGCGCGCTGAGCGAGTCGTGCCAGCAGTTGGAGACCTGCTCCCAGTCCTCCCGGGTGGGAGTGCGTTCCTCCGGCAGGAGTCCGAGCACCTCGCGGATGGTGGCCAGCGGGATGCCGACGCGCTGCGATACTCGGACGAAGGCGACGCGCCGGAGCGTCTCGCGGTGGTACCGCCGCTGGTTACCGGTGGTGCGGCGGCTGCGGATCAGGCCTTCGCGTTCGTAGAAACGCAGGGCGGACGCGGGGACTCCACTGCGCCGGGCCAGCTCGCCAACAGTGATCTCGGGCACGTGCGAAGAGATCTGCTCCGTCATACGCTCACACTAGCTTGACTTAAACCGCTCTTTAAGTTGGAGGCTTCACGTATGGGAAACAACGAGAACACCACGGCCACCACACGTCGCGTCGAGCTCGTCCTCGACATCATCTGCCTGCACTCGCACATCGGTTACGCGCGCTTCGCCCGAGCGGCCGAGCGCTTCCGGGCCGATGGCGGCAGGCTCGACGTGGTCTTCCGGCCCTTCCAGGTGAACCCCACCGCCGCCGAGGCGGGCGAGCCGCTGCTCGACGTGCTGCGACGGCAGTTCGGCCCCGGCTTCGGCCAGGACACCGAGGGCCTCGCCGCGATGGGCGCCGCGGACGGCGTGGAACTGAACTACGACCGTGCCGTGTACAGCAACACCTTCCAGGCGCACCGGCTCATCGCCCAAGCCTCGGCCCAGGGACTCGGCGAGCCCATGGTGGAGCGGCTGTTCCGCGCCTACGCCACCGAGGGACTCAACGTGGGCGACCCGGCCACGCTGGACACGCTCGCCGCCGAGGTCGGCGTCGTCCTGCGCGACGGAGGCGATGACGCGCTGCGAGCCGACCTCGAAGAGGTGCGGAGCCAGGGCATCAGCTCGGTGCCGTACTTCGTCTTCGACGGCCGCACCGCCTTCTCCGGCTCCCAGCCGGAGGAGACCTATCTGGCCGCCCTCAAGGGCTCCACCGCCGATGTCGGCTGAACTCACGGGCCGCGACCGGCTCCCCGACATCGCCCGCGCCGACACCATGGCGGTCACCATCAGCACGCGCCATGCGGGCGGCCGTGACCGGCAGACCGACCTGGTGGAGACGATGCTCGCCGCTTGGGAAAGCGGACCGTGGCCGCCGGAGCAGCTCTCGCTGAGCTTCTACGTGAGCACCGACGGCGAGAACGTGCTGACCTATGCGCAGTGGTCGGACCCGGAGGTCCGGATCTCCGGGGCGGTCACCTACCGGCTCTACCGCAGCCTCGTCCCGGACGCGCCGGGCGGAACGCCACCGGTCCCCGGCTGCATCGCCATACCCAGCTTCGACGTGGACGGGCCCGAACGGCAGCGCGCCATCGTCGACACCCTCCTCGACGGCCCGCTGGCCCGGCCCATCCCCGGGCTGGTCGCCGCCCACTTCCACGTCAGCGCCGACGGCACCAGAGTGATCAACTATGCGGAGTGGACGGACGAGGACACCCACCAGGGCGCCCTCAGCGGCGACGTGCTGAGCGAGGCGGGCCGGACCACCCGGGCGATGCCCGGGGTCCGGGGCATCGGGTGCCCGCGCTACCGCCTGCACCGGGGCCTCACCCGGCCGTCCGTCTGATCAACCCGGCACTGGAGTACCGATGCCCCCTCCCGCCTCCTCCTCGTGGACGGCCCTCTTGCGCCCAGCGCCGCACGCCCGCCGCCGCCTCGTGGTCTTCCCGCACGCCGGCGCAGGACCGGACTCGTACGCATCGCTGCTGACCCGGCTCCCCGACGACGTGGAAGTGCTCGGCGTGACCCTGCCCGGCCGCGAACGGCGGCCGGACGAGGCGCCGGGCACCTCACCGGATGCGGTGGCGCACGGCGTCGCCGGTGAGCTGGCGGAACGGGCACCGCTGCCCACGGTGTACTTCGGGCACAGCCTGGGCGCGCTGCTGGCTGTCGCCACCGCACGTGCCCGGCCCGGTCTGTGCGACGGCCTGGTGGTCAGCGCCGCGTTCCCGGGCAGCCGTGCGCACCCGTTCCCCGATCTGCTGGAATCCACCGAGGGGCTTGCCGCGATCCTCGCCCGGCACCGGCTGCCCGCCGACGCGCTCACCGCGCCGGGGCCGCTCTCAGGCCGCGAGCGACTGCTCGCCCACGACCTGGAGCTGACCCGCCGGGCCCTGGTGTCCGTGGCCGGTACGTGCCTGCCCGTTCCGCTCACCGCGCTGGCCGGGACGGACGACCCGATCGTCCCGGCGGCCACCCTCCCGCTGTGGGGCGGCTTCACCTCGGGAGGGTTCCGATGCCGGCTGGTGGAGGGCGGGCATTACTTCCCGTTCCTCCCGGCGGGCAGGCGCGCCCTGCTCGCGGAGATCGCCGACGCTCTCACGGCCGCCCCCGCGTACCAGGCGACCGGCACCTGAGCGGTCCGTTGAAACCCCCGGGCGGGCGGGGAGAGGGGGACCCGGCCGCGTGCTGGTCGCCGAGACCCACAGGGACCGTTACGAGGCCAGGGACCGCTAGGAGGCGGGCGAGTGTCGATCCGCAGCCTCGCAGCGGGTCGAGCCGCAGGGCCCTGGCCAGGCTCGTCTGGGACTGGTGGTCCTTCTCCCGCAGGCACATCAGGAGCAACTCCTGCCCGGGACAGAGGCCGCACTGCTGCCGGAGGGGGGATGCCGCGTTCGCATGTGCGTGCGCGACCCGGGTCACCACGTGGCTGACTGGGCCGTACTCCTCCATGCCTGCTCCTTCAGAGTTCTTTTGTTGGTGCACCACACGTTATCGCGAGCTGAACCTTGGATATAGCCTGTGTTCAGATAGACATGTGGTCAGACAACAAATATGGTTGGTGCACCAACTAGTTCGACGGAGGGGTTATTGTGGCGACTTCCCAGGAAGCAGTGATTGTGGTCTTCGGCGGTACGGGCCGTCAGGGGGGAGCGGTGGCGCGTGAGCTGCTCCGGCGCGGTCGGAAGGTCCGCGCGGTGGTCCGCGACACCGAGTCGGCCGGCGCCCGGGCTCTTGAGCAGCTCGGCGCCGCGCTGGTCAAGGGAGACATGGAGGACCCTCAGTCTCTCGACACGGCCCTGCAGGGTGCCCGCGGCGTCTACAGCGTGCAGACCTTCGAGGGCCCGGACGGCTCAGCGGGCGAGATCCGCCAGGGCAAGGCGGTCGCCGACGCCGCCAAGCGTGCCGGTACTGCCCACTTCGTCTACGGCTCGGTGGGCGGCGCCGAGCGCTCCAGCGGAGTGGAGCACTTCGAGAGCAAGGGCGAGATCGAGCGCTACATCACGGAGCTCGGTCTTCCGGCGACCGTGCTGCGTCCGACGATGTTCCTCTCCAACTTCGCCGGCATGGGCCCGGCCCTGGTCGACGGCGAACTCGTGCTCACCATCGCCCTGGACCCCGCCACCGTGCTGCAGATGATCGCGGTCGAGGACATCGGTGTCTTCGCCGCCGACGCTTTCGAGGACCCGGAGCACTACGTGGGCCGGCAGATCGAGATCGCCGGTGACGCCCTGTCCGGCCCCGAGATGGCAGAGGTCTTCGCACGCGTCTCGGGCGTCCCGACACGCTTCCAGGAGCTGCCGATCGAGGAGATCCGGAAGTTCAGCGAGGAGGCGGCCGTGATGTTCGACTGGTTCAACAAGGAGGGGTACAAGGCCGACCTCCCGGCGCTGCGTGTCATCCACCCGGACCTGATCACCCTGGAGAACTGGGTGGAGAGGAACTGGACCGCCCCTACCCCGTGACCCGGTCCACGGCGCCGATCGGCTGAGCCCGATGTGACAGCGGCCGGCTCCTTCGGGAGTGCGAGGCCGGCCGCGGGTCAGGCGCCGTCGCCGAATGCTCGCAGATTGTGATCCAGGCGACGCAACAGGCGTATGGCCTCTGACTTCTGGCGCCCGGACAGGCCATCGGTCGCAATCTCCTCCAGCTGCGTCCAGCTGCGGGTGACCGCTTCGCGCAGATCCGACCCCGCAGGGGTCAGGGACACGATGACGGCCCGCTTGTCCGTGGGCGAGGCATGCCGTTCGATCAGCCCCTGCTGCTCCAGGCGCTGCACGGTGCGGGTGACCGTCGATCTGTCGAGCTGCAGGCTCTTGGCCAGTGCCGTCTGCGACTGATGATCATCGTCCCACAGACGCATCAGGAGCAGTTCCTGCCCGGGGTAGAGGCCGACCTCCTGCAGGAGTGCCGAAGCAGCACCCCAATGGGCACGGGCCAACCGGACGATCAGATGGTTGATCCCTCCGTAGTCCTGCATGGGTGTCCTCCTGCGGGGGATTGCTGGTCGGCCAAACGTTGTGGGTTTCGGCCACACATTAACGCCCTCTCGCCCGGAAAGAGGGACTGCCTGCGCAGCGGCCTGAGCCGCACCACGGCCACCACACCGAGTTACGGCGGAACTGAGCCGCAGCTCTCGGACGGACAAGGGACGTTCGGCGGCGCAGCCGCTGCACGGCGAACTGCACCCCGGTGGCGGCGAGGAACATCACGAAGCGCTGCGCGAGGCGGGCATCACGCGCCAGCGCCAGTACGGACTCGAACGCCGCAGCCACGTGCGCGTCGACGACCTCAATGCCTGCTTCCCCGGCCTGCTCACCTTGGTGGCGGCCTGGACCCCGCAGTCCTGACGCGGGCTCATGGCGCGGCGAAGCGGACCGGCCTCGAACCCTTGCGGAAGGGCACCTCCCCCGGGGGCAGCCGTCGACTTCTCACGGCTCCGAACGCGGGCTCGACCGGACGGTGACGTTGAGCCGTCACGGAGCGACGAGCCTGCTCAGCATCCACCTTCCGTACGGGTGAAGACGTGTGAGCGGCCGATCGGAGTGAAACCACGGCGGGCGTACCAACCGCGCGGCCAGTCGTCGGGGTCGGCGATGAGGAAGACCAGGCCATGTCCTGAAGAGTGGTGCAGGGCAGTGGCGAGGACCGTGTCCGCGTAGCCGCGCCGGACGTGTGTGTCAGCCGTGACGACGTCTTCGATCTGGGCGATTCCCCGGTCCGCATCGAGGTAGACGTCGGCCCAGGAGCCGATGGTGCCGTTCTCGTCGCGAACGGCAAGGAACCGTACCTGCCCGCAACCGCGGAGCCGGGCTGCTCGGCGGTCGGCGAGCTGGCGCACGACAGCGTTTTCGGCCTGGGGCATCCAGCTGCGCAGCTGGCGGACGAGAGCGGGCCGCAGGTCGGCGAGAGGGACCGTCTCCGCGAGCGAGCCGGGGATCGCAGCGTCGCCGGAGTGGGTCATGACGAGCTGGGTCTCGTGCGCGTAGCCGACCGCGAGGAGGGCGGGACCGCAGAGTGTGCCGACGGCGTCGTCCAGGACGGTGATCCGGCGATGGCGCACGTGGCCGAGAGCGGTATCGGCCAGAGCAGGGAGTTCGGAGGGAGCCGACGTGGCCTCGATGAGGAGTTGGTTGTGCTCGTGGGAGGCCGCGTACTCCCGGTCCAGGACCACCACGCCGCCGGGAATCTCCCTCACCGTGGCAGCCTGACGACGGGCGAAGGACGCACGGAAGGCCGCGATGCGCTGCAGATCCCTGGCTGACATGCGGTCAGTCTAGGGACCGGTGCACGGTGCGATCATCGTTGAGGAGAGCGTCTCACCGGCCTGCGACGGTCGTCACGACCACGGCCCGCCCGGCTCATGTTGCGGATCTCCTCCAGAACACTCTCCGGGCGGAGGCTGATCCTTGGGCCGGGCGGGCCGCTGACGATCTCGGAGAGCCGGTGTCCTTCCGGCTCCGGAGGAAGGCTGACTGTCAGCCGTTGCCGGCGCCGTTGCCGGAGAGCACCGGGATGTCTTCGGCGATGTGGGACAGGGGCTCGTCGCCCTTGGTCTGGGAGGAGTTCTCCGCGCACTGCTGGTTCTGCGGGGACGACAGGACGGAGACGTCCTGGACCGCGACCGGCACGAGAATGCCCACGAGGGAACCCACGTTGGCCTTGACGGGTACGCCGGCGCAGAGCTTGTTCAGGGAGCCCTGGACAATGCTGAGCTGCGGGCTCTGGGCGCCGTTGGTCTTCGAGTTCCCGAAGGCCTGCTGGGCGCCGTTGCCGCTCAGGGATGTGGTGCCACTGTCGTGACCGATGGCGGCTGCGCTTCCGGCGGTGCCGGCGATGGCGGCGGCGGCGAGGCCGGCAGCGGTGAGGGCGGTACGGGCGTGCATGTCACTCCAGTGCGTGGGTCTTTGAGCAGAGACGCGCACCAGTAGACGCAGCGATCCACCGCATCTGGATCAATTCACCTGATCGTCGGAGTGTCGGCGGCGGGAAGTTGCCAAACCGCCATCGCTCGCCGGTTCCGGGATTTCCGCAGATTCCTTGTGGGCGCTCCGACTTGGGGAGATCGGATGGCAGAGCGCGGTGTCGGTCAGATATCGGGTGGCTGTCGGGCCGGTGGCGGTGGCCTGTCGGCGGCTTGTCGGTGAGCTCTGGGACCTTTCCAGAGAACCAGCCGGGTGCCTGCCCGGCGGACATGCGACACGCAAGGAATCACCATGATCACTGACGTCACGATCATCGGCGCCGGACTCGGCGGCCTCACGCTCGCCCGCGTCCTGCACGTCCACGGAATCCCGGCCACGGTCTACGAGGCGGAGGACTCCCCGGAGGCTCGTGCTCAGGGCGGGATGCTCGACATCCACGAGGAGGACGGCCAGTTGGCTCTGCTCGCGGCGGGCCTGATGGATGAGTTCCGCGGCCTCGTCCTGGAGGGCCGCCAGGCGATACGGATCCTCGGCCGGGAGGGGGCCGTCCTGTTCGACCAGCCCGATGACGGTACGGGCGGCCGCCCGGAGGTGTTGCGGGGTGAGCTGCGGCGGGTCCTGCTCGCATCGCTTCCGGCCGGCACCGTCCGGTGGGGTCACAAGGTGAGTGCCACCCGTGCTCTGGGTGAGGGCCGTCACGAGGTGGTTTTCGCCGACGGTGGCACCGTCGTCACGAGTCTGCTGGTCGGGGCGGACGGTGCGTGGTCGCGGGTCCGGCCGCTGCTGTCCGGTGCCGCGCCCGAGTACACCGGCGTCTCGTTCGTCGAGACCTATCTGTTCGACGCCGACACCCGTCACCCCGCCACCGCGAAGGCGGTCGGCGGCGGAGCGATGTTCGCACTCGCGCCGGGCAGGGGCATCCAGGCCCACCGGGAGAACGGCGGCACCCTGCACACCTACGTGGCACTCACCCGGACGCAGGAGTGGTTCGCCGCCATCGACTTCACCGATGCCGCCGCGGCCGCGGCACGGATCGCCGGGGAGTTCGAGGGCTGGGCGCCGGAGCTCACCGCGCTCATCACCGACGGCCGGACCCCGCCGGTCCTGCGCACCCTGCACGCGCTGCCGGCCGGGCACCGGTGGGACCGGGTGCCGGGCGTGACCCTGCTCGGCGACGCCGCCCACCTCTCCGCCCCGAACGGCGAAGGCGCCAACCTGGCCATGTACGACGGCGCCGAACTCGCCCAGGCCCTCGCCGCACACCCCGACGACACCGAAGCCGCCCTCACCGCATACGAACAGGCCATGTTCCCCCGCAGCACCGAAGCCGCCACCGACGGCACCCAGCTCCACGAGCTGCTCTTCGGCGACGACACACCCCACAGCCTGATCAACATGTTCACCGGTGAGGGGAAGGCGGCCTCTCACGCATGACGTAGTGAGCGTGGGCGCCGGCCCGGTGAGAAACGACCTCGGACTTCCCCTGCGCTGTCTCTAACGACCTTGGGGGCAATTGAGGTCCGGGCAGTTTGGCCTGGAGGTTCGGCTGATGGATGAGTCAGCAGGTGGTGGTGCGGACGGGCACGAGGGCGGTGCTGGTCCTGTGGCGGGTGGGGCGCCTGGCGGAGCGGTCGGAGACGAGGGGGGCGATCGCGGCTTGGGTTTCTCCGTAGTTCTCGCGGCGTCCGGTGTATCGCTGGAGCGGACGCCACTTCTTCAGCTCGGCGTTGGTGTGCTCGATGCAGATCCTCGCCGAGGACTGCCGTCGCTTGGCCTCCTGCCAGGCCCGGTGTTCGCCGTCGCAGGCATCCTCGCTGGGCTTCTTCGGCGGCCCACTGATCTGGTCGGGGAACTCGTTTGCCAGCCCGCGGTAGCCGTCGTCGACCTTGGCCTTGACTTGCGGGCGGAGCCGGAACTGTTCGGCGATGCCCTCGGTGCGCACGGCCGTCTGGTCGTGCATCCGGCCGGGCCTGACCACGCCGGAGAACAGGATGCGGCCCTGGCCGTCGCTGAAGCTGGTGGTTTTGATCGTGTTCTGCTTCTTCTTGCCCGAGACGAATGCCTTCCGGCCCGGCCGGTGAGCCCGGGGCCGGCGCACCTGGGTCTCGGTGCCGTCAATGCGCAGCTCGATGTTCTCGGCCGCCGCGTAGGCGAACAGGTCCTCCAGGGTGCGGATTCGGATGACGGGCCGGTCGGGGACGGCGAAGCCGCGGGCCGCGAGCAGGGGCCGTATCTCCCGCACCGCCGCCGAGACGGTGGAGCGGTCCACCTGGTACAGCTCCGCCAACGCGGCGTGCGGCAGCTGGTGACGCAGGCAGATCAGGGTGACCAGCAACCGGTCGGTGAACGCCAGCTTCACCTTGCGTCCTGCCCCGGCCAGGCGCTTCCGAAGCCCCCCACACCGCTCGGCTCGGTCCGACTCCCGCGACGCCTTTCAGCGTGGCGCCAACTCGACAACCAGCTCGGCGAAGTGTCGGCGTGTCACAGCAGTGAAGGCAGCATGGGACAGGGCGGCACGATCCAGGGCAGCGGTCACGTCTCCCGATCGTGCCACCCGCCGCTGACATTGCGTCAGTCTCGCTCAGAAGCTGTGCGATACGAGCTTCAGCCGCAGCCGGACGTAGTCATGGTCCAGCGGTCCTGGACGGCGCGCTCCATCCGGCCGCCACCCGTTTCGGGCGTAGAAACGCTGCGCACGGGTGTTGGATGCCCAGCACTCCAGCACGCCCTCGGCACAGCCGGCGGCCGAGGCCAGCGCAACGAACTCCCGGTGCAGGGCCCCACCCACCCCACGCCCCCAGGCATGCGCCAGTACCCCGATCTGGTACAGCTCGTAGTACGTCGAGGCGTCCAGGTCTTCGTAGTGCGGTGGCCCGGCAGTGAGCAGCCCGACCGCTGTCCCGTCCAAGTCTTCCGCGACCACCGTGACGCGCGCCGGCGCGCCCAGCACCCGCGCCCAGGCGTCGCGCCGTTCTCCCCATGCACTCGGGCCGGCGAACTCCTCCTCGGGCATGCCGCCCGCGGTGTAGTACGCGGTCCGGGTCCGGGTGTGCACATCGGCAAGGACGTCGGCGTCCTCGGTGGTCGCCTCACGCAACCGGAAACCTTGATCCATGCCCTTCTGGACGCCTGCACCCACCCAACTGGTTCCCCCACGGGCCTCCATCGGCGGCCAGGCATGACTCACGATGGAGGACCCACCGCGATCCTCACAACGAGACACTCGGCTGCCATCGCGCCAGCAAGATCAATCAGAGGGTATGACTCAGCTCCTCAATTGCCCCCAAGGTCGTAAGCGGTGGATGCGGTGGATGCGGTGGATGCGGTGGATGCGGTGGATGTGGCGGCGCCCGGGTCCTCGGACAGGTCACGGCCGCGGGTTTCGGCGGTGCGCCAGATGGCGAGTGCGGTGATCAGCCCGCAGATGATGGCCAGGGTGGCGAGGGGGGTGCTTGAGATGTCGCCCGAGGCCGACAGCCGGCTGCTCGCGAAGAGCGGGGTGAAGCCACCGCCGATCAGTGCGGCCAGCTGGTAGCCCATGGATGCTCCGGTATAGCGCACCCGGGTGCCGAACATCTCGGCCAGCAGCGGGCCCAGCGGTGCGTACATCGCGTTCTGCACCACCTGCCCGAGCACCATGCCGAGGATCAGCAGGGGTACGGACCCCGTGTTGATCAGGGCGTAGACCGGGAAGGCGAGCAGCACGATACCCGCGGCACCCCCCAGCGTCACCGCCCGGCGTCCGACCCGGTCGGACAGCGCGGAGAAGCCCGGGATGGCCACCAGCCCGGTGAGCGCGGTGGCCGTGAGGCCGGTCATCACGTCCGACGTGTCGTACCCGATGGCCTTGGCGTAGGTGAGCATGAAGGTACCGATCAGGGCCGTCAGGGCGAAGGGGCCGATGCCGACCGCGCCGGCGAGGATCAGGACACGCGGTGCGCGCAGCACCTGCGCCAGGGGGATACGGGGCGGCTGCGCCGCGGTCCGCTGTTCCCGGGCCTGCACCGCCTGTTGGAACAGCGGGCTCTCCGTGATGCTGATGCGCACGTACAGGCCGATGCCGAGCAGCACCGCGCTGAACAGGAACGGGATGCGCCAGCCCCACGCCAGGAACCGGTCCTCGGGAAGGAGCGTGGTCGCGGTCACCGCGAGGCTGGACAGCAGGAAGCCGATCGGTGACCCCATCTGCATCACGCCGTTCCACAGGCCGCGGCGCCGTGCGTCGGCGTGCTCGACGACCATCAGCGTGGCGCCGCCCCACTCACCGCCGACGGCGATGCCCTGGACGATGCGGAACAGGATCAGCAGCACGGGAGCCGCGACGCCGATGGTCCCGTACGTGGGCAGCAACCCGATGAGGCAGCTCGCCGTGCCCATGAGGAGCATCGTCACGACGAGCACGGTCCTGCGTCCGAGCCGGTCACCGAAGTGCCCGAAGACGGCACCGCCGACGGGCCGTGCGACATAGCCGGCGGCCAGTGTCCCGAACGCGGCGATCGTGCCGACCGCGGAGTTCGACTCGGGGAAGAACAACGGGCCGAAGACCAGGGCGGCCATCGTGCCGTAGAGGAGGAAGTCGTAGTACTCGATGACGGTGCCGAGCAGGCTCGACAGTGCCACCTTGCGCAGTAGGGCGGGATCCGGGACCGCGGGTGGTGTCCCGGGTCCTCCGGGTCTCTCAGGGCTCTGTGGGGACGACGCGGAGGGTGCAGCGGACATGCCTGACTCCCTTGGGCGTGCGGGATGTTGGAGGTGAGCGGCTGCTGAGCGTGCGGGATGTCGGGGGTGAGCGACGGTGAGCGTGCGGGATGTCGGGGGTGAGCGACGGTGAGCGTGCGGGACGTCGTGGGTGGGACAGCGACGTCCGTCAGCCTTTGCTGTCGAGACCGAACGCCTGCCGTGCGATGAGGCCGCGCATCATTTCCGATGTTCCGCCGCCGACGGTTTCCAGGATCGCCTGCCGCCACATGAACTCGACGTCGCTGTCCTTGACCAGCGCCTCACTCGATCCGAACTCCATGGCCGAGCGCGCGATCTCCTGGGCGAGCCGGGTACCGGCCAGTTTGTGGTAGGCCGCCGGGACCGCCGATGGCCGGCCGCTGATGATGTCGCCGAGCAGCGCCAGCGCCAGCGCCTCGACCTCCGCGACCTGCACGGCGAGGTCGGAGAGCCGCCTGCGGACGACGGGATCGCGGCTCAGGCCCGACTTCTCCACCCAGGTGACGAGGTCCTGCAGGTCGCGTCGCAGCCGCTTCGGCGGGAACTGGACATGCCGTTCGACCGCCAGCGCGGATGCGACCACCTGCCACCCGGCGTTCTCCTCGCCGACCCGGTTCCCGGCCGGGACCCGCACCCCGTCGAACCGGACCTCGTTCAGGCGGCCGCCGTCATGAGTCGGGATCGGGGAGACCGAGACGCCGGGATGGTCCAGGGGAACGATCAGGACACTGAGCCCGCGCGACCTGCTCTCCGGGGCTCCGGTCCGGCAGAGCAGCCAGATGTGGTCGGCCCAGTGGGCGTTGGACGTCCAGCACTTCGCGCCGTTGATCTCGTAGTCGTCGCCGACCGGAGTCGCCCGGGTCCGCACGGCCGCCAGATCCGAACCGGCGTCCGGTTCCGAATAGCCGAGCGCGAAGTTGATCTGTCCGAGCCGAAGCCCCGGGAGGAGACGTTCGCCCTGCTCGGCGGTCCCGTGGGTCATGAGTGCCTTGGCGACGAGGCCCGGGCCCATCGGTGGCCTGGCAATCCGCGCATAGGCCATCTCGTCCCAGAGGATGAACTCGTACGCGGGTGACAGCCCCCTGCCACCGAACTCCTCGGGCCAGGAAAGGGACAGCCAACCACGCTCCCCGAGCGCCCGGTAGACCGTCCGCACGCCCTCCCCGGTGTTCTCACCACGGTGGAAGTAGCCGTCCAGCCCCTGGTAGCCGGCCAGGAACTGGAGTACCTCGCTGCGGAACGCCTCCTCCTCGGGGGTGAATCCGAAGTCCATGTCAGTCGTCCTTGCCGGCCGCGGTGGTCCACTTCGGTTCGCGACCCTCGCTGAACGCCCGGGGCCCTTCCTTCGCGTCGGGGTGCGCCCAGTGCATCCGCAGGAGGGACCATCCGTACTCGCACGCCTGGGAGTACCCCATCTCCAGAGACCCCCAGATCGCCTGCTGCGAGAGCGACACCGCGGCCGGTGAGTTCTTGGCTATGCACCGGGCCATCTCTTCCGCCGTGTCCATGAGTTGTCCGGGTGCGACCAGTTCGTCCACCAGCCCCAGCTGGTACGCGCGCTCAGCGGGCATCCGGTAGCTCTTGCCCATCAACGTCATCCGCAGGGCGGAGCCCAGCGGCAGGCGCTTGGCGAGACCGATGTTCTCCATCGCCCCCACCAGGCCGACATTGACGTGGGTGTCCATGAAACTCGCCCGCTCCGACGCGACCACGATGTCGGCGTCGACCACGAAGTGCAGCCCGGCTCCGGCCGCCAGGCCGTTGACCGCGCAGATGACCGGCTTCCACACCCGGTTCTGCCGCGGCGACCAGAAGACCTCGTCCGTCAGGGGGCCGGTGCCGGTGCTCATGCCGCCCCGGTCGGCCACGGCGTTCACGTCCGCGCCCGTACACAGGTGCCGGTCGCCGGCGCCGGTGACGATGGCCGCGCGGATCCACGGATCGTCCCGGACCTCGCTCCATACGGCTTTCATCTGCGGCATCATCGCTCCGGTCAGGGAATTTCCCTTGTGCGGTCGATTGAGCGTGATGTACGCGACGTGTTCACGCTTCTCGAAGAGCACCTCCGGCTCTTCGGCGTCCGCCGGATGATGCTGGTCCTGTGTCATTCCCGACCACTCTCCGATGTCATTCCCGACCACTCTCCGAATACATCGCCAGTACCTGTTCGCCTGTCTGGTGAGCGTGCGACGGCACCAGGGACAGGTGCCTGATGCGCTGCGCGATGTGGCCGATCGGCCCTTCCACGGAGTAACCCATGGCACCGAGCGTCTGATGGGAGACGAAAGCAGCGTCCATCGCGGCTCTCGACGCGGACAGCCGCGCGGCGGCAGCGAGGCCGGACGCCTGGTGGTGACGGTGGTCGACCGCCGCCGCTGCGACCTTGATCAGTTTCTGTGCGGCCTCCAGCCCGAGGCCGGCGTCCGCGATGGGGTGTGCGACGGCCTGGAAGGTGCCGATGGCGCGGCCGAACTGCACTCGGGTGCGTGCGTGCTCGACCGCGGCGTCCAGTACGCGCTTCCCCGCGCCCCACAGGTACCCCGCAAGTGCCATGTTCGAGAGGTCCGTTCCCTCCAGGACACGCTCCAGCGGGAGAACGCGCTCCAGCGGAACACGGCCCCACGGCTCGTTGCCCAGGGTCTCCAGCGAGTGCACCTCACCGGCCGGGCGGGCGAGCCAGGCCCGCTCGCCGTCCGTCTCGATGAACACGTCGGCGACGGGCGACCACGGCATCAGCGGTGGGTGCCCCCACGACACCAGACGCGCGCCGGAGACGACGGGGAGCGTGTGCGCGGACGGCAGCGTGTGTGCCGCGAAGACGGTCGCCGCCAGGGGACCGGGGGCGAAGGCACGCCCCAACTCCATGGCGACGGCGGAGATCTCGCCCGCGCCGCCCCCCTCGCCGGGCACCGCCAACGACAGCACACCGAGTTCGGCCAGCCCGCGCCAGAAGGGCCGGGGGAACGCACCTGAACCCGCACGCTGGACTTCTTCGGTGCACCTGGCCGCGCAGTAGCGCCGGACGGACCCGGCGAGCGCTTCCTGATCCGGGGTGAACGTGACGGGTTCGCTCATGCCGCCGCGACTCCCCAGCGCGATGTCACCACGGCACGCCGATGCGCGCGCAGGCCGCCGAGCTCGGCTCTGACGGCCTGCAGGCGAAGCGTCCAGAGGTGAAGATCGTGTTCCCGGGTCAGCCCGACAGCACCCGTGATCTGATGTGTTTCCCGCGTCAGCCGGTGCAGTGCGGCCATCGTGTACGCGGCGGCGACAGCCGACGACTCCGCGGTGGCGCCCCGGAACGCCGCCTCGTAGGTGAGCCAGCGCGACCCTTCGAGGAGCACGCTCGACTCGGCCAGGCGATGCTGCAACGCCTGGAACGAACCGAGGGCGCGCCCGAACACCGTGCGGTCCTTCGCGTACGCGACGGTGAGGTCGAAGGCCCTCTGCATCATCCCGAGGGCTTCGGCGCACACCCCGACCCGCCACCAGTTGATCATCGCCTGTGACGTCCCGGGAGCGAGGTTCTCGGCGAGGCGCGGGACCACCCGGGCCAGCGGATAGCCGTACGCCGACGGAACCGGCTCCGCGTCGTCCGGGCTCAGCTCCGCGGTGGCGCACCGGTCGGCGCCGGCGACGAGGAGCTGTCTGGCCTCGCCGCCGTACCGTACGGGGCCCGGAGCGTCGCGGTCGGCCAGGACGACCGGCCCCTCGGGCACCGGCAGCCCGAGCGCGGGCAGCACGAGCAGATGCGGCACCGGCGTGATCGCGCCGAGCTGGGCACTGATCTGTTCGACCGCCAGGACGGCCTCCAGCGGCCCGGCGTCGGCTTCGCCGAACACGTCGAGGAAGCCGGCCGCGCGCAGCTCGGACTCCAGCTCGTGGTCGTATGCCCCGCGCGCGGCGAGCTCCCGGCAACGCTGCGGGCCGGCGTGCCGGTTCAGCAAGGTGCCCAGTGCGTCCAGGAGCGCGCGTTGCGTGTCCGATCGTTCGAAATCCACGTCTATCCCTTCGGCAGCTTCAGGATCAGGCGGCTGATCAGGTTGAGCTGGACCTCGTAGCTCCCCGCGGCGATGCCGGCGCCGAGCGAGTTGCGGAACTGCGCGTCGCCGCGCGACTGTTCGGCCAGGGCCTCGGTTCCCATGACATCGAGGGCGAGGTCGCCGACCGCACGTTCGGCCTGGACCATCGCCGCGCGGGCCTGATAGGCCATGGGCGAGGGCTCCTTCGCCTTGGCCCGCTCGTCGATGACGCGGTAGACAAGGACACGAGCGGCCTCACAGAGTGCTCTCGCATCGCCGAACTGCTCCTGTACGCCCGGATCCGTGAGCAGGCCGGCCGCTCGGCACCAGCCGGCGAGTCCGTCGAGCACCAGGGCCGCACGCGCATAACGCGGGGCGCCGACCCGTTCGTAGGCGAGTGTCCGCCGGACGATGTCCCAGCCCTTGTTCTCCTCGCCGAGCAGACAGGTGCCGGGGACCCTGACGTCGGTGAGGAACAGCTCGTTGAACGAGTGCTCGCCGACGAACCCGTCGATCCGCCGGACCTCGACGCCCGGCGTGTTCAGAGGCAGCAGGAAGACGGAGATCCCGTCCCGCCCGTCCGCCACGGAACCGGTGCGCGCGAGGAGGAAGCAGTAGTCGGCCTCGTTGGCGTACGACGTCCAGATCTTCTGGCCGTTGAGGATGTAGTCCTCACCGTCGCGTGCCGCGCGCGTCCTCAGGGCCGCGAGGTCGGTGCCGGCCTCCGGCTCGGAGAAGCCCTGGCACCAGAAGACATCGCCCCGGGCGATCGGCGGCAGGAGCGACCTCCTCTGCTCTTCCGTGCCGTACTTGATGAGGGCGGGACCGACCCAGTTCACGTTCATGTACTGCGGACCGCGGGGTTCCCCCCGCTTCCACATCTCCTCGCCGAGCACGAAGTGCTGCCACGCCCCCTGGCCGCCACCGCCGTACTCCGGTGGCCAGTGCGGGGTGAGCCACCCCTTGGCCGCCAGGGTGCGCACGAACCCTCGTGAGAAGTCGGTGTACACCGCGCTGCCGAGACCGCACTCGGAGCGGTTCCATCCCTCGGCCAGTTCGCGGTCCAGAAAGCCGACGAGGTCGCTCCGAAACGCCGTGTCCGCCTCACTCAAAGCGAACTCCATCAGTCCCTCCCCGTGGTGCGGTCGTGTGCCTCCCGCGCTGCAGCTCAAGGAGCGGGCGCGTCCAGTGGTGCTGCGTCGGCCGCTCCCGTCGGAGGAGTGAGGCGCTCCAAAAAGAGTACCCTTTATTTGTTCGACGGCAAGGTCTCGTGCTCTGGGAGGGAGGTTGGGGCCCCGTCCTCCCGCGTGTACCGACCAATTAAACGCAAGAAGATGGCACTCAATTTTCGTTCCAGCCGATAGCCTGCGAGGGAACTCCTCGCACTGACTGCGCCGGTTGACGACCAAGGGAGCACCTTCGTGGGTGATGAACTGACACTGCCGAACTGGCTGCGGACAATCGGATCCGGGCCGCACGGGGCGCATCGACGAGCGCTGCGTGACGACTCCGGGGAGCTGACGTACGCCGAGCTGGTCCATGCGATGGACGCCGTCGCCGCCGGACTGCGGCGCACCGGCCTGCACACCGGAGACCGGGTCGTGACGGCCATGGAGCCGTCGATACCGCACACGGTGGTCATCCTCGGGGCCATGGCCGCCGGCCTGGTGGCCGCACCGCTCAACGCCCGCCTGACCGGGACGGAAGCACGCTCCTACCTCGGCCCGCTCCGCCCGGGCGTCGTGATCGCTGACCCCGCCCACGCGTCCCTCGCGTACGAGACGGGCTGCCGGGTCGTCGAGTTGCCGGCCGCCGCCGACCGCTTGCCCATCGCGGACCGGACGGCCCCGCTGTACAGCCACGGCGAGTCCCTCACGCCCCCGGCCGAGGACGACCCGGCCGTCGTCTTCGCCACCGGCGGCACGACCGGAGCGCCGAAGGGCGCGTTCCACACGCATCGCAGCCTGTGGCTCTGGCTGAACACGTGCGCACACGGGAATCCGCGTACGCCCGCCGACATCGAGCTGTTCTTCTCCCCGTTCTTTCACATCACCCTGGGAACGAACCTGTTGGCTCCTCTGCTCGCGGGCGGGGAAGTCTGGATCCAGCGGCGGTTCGACGCGGGCTCCGCACTCGCGGCGATCGACCGCGGCGCCAGCCGTCTGATGGGTGCGCCGACGATGTTCACCGCGCTTCGCGGCCACCCCGCCTTCGCCACGACCCGCCGCGAGAACGTCACGGCGATCCGCTTCGGGTCCGCTCCGTCCACGGACGGCTTCGTGCGCGGCCTGCTGCGCGACTTCCCCAACGCCAGGATTCGTGCCGGGTTCGGGGCCACCGAATTCGGCTCGGTCATGGGATTCGACCACGAAGACCTGCTGGCCGGGCGGTTCACCGGGGTGGGCCGGCCGCTCCCCGGCGCGATCGTCCGGATCCTCGACGGGGACGGCCGCGAGGTCCCCGCAGGTGTCGTCGGCGACCTCGTGGTCGCCTGCCCCTGGCAGGCCCACGGGTACTACGGATTGCCGGAGGAGACCGAGGAGACGTTCCGGGCCGACGGCGTGCACATCGGTGACCACGCCTCACGGACGGAGGACGGTTGGGTCTTCATCGCCGGCCGAAGGAAAGAGGTGATCATCAGCGGTGGTGAGAACGTCTACCCGCGGGAGGTGGAGGAAGTGATCCTCCGCCACCCGCACGTCGCCGACGCCGTGGTGTACGGCCTGCCCGACGGGCACTGGGGAGAGCGCGTCGAAGCCGGCATCGTGGCCGTCCAGGACGAGACGGTCGACCTGGAGGAGCTGCGCGGCTTCTGCCGGGCGGACTTGGCGGGCTACAAGATCCCCAAGAACCTGCGCCTGCTCGACGCGATCCCGCTCACCGCGAACAGCAAGCCCGACCGCCGACGGGTCCGCGCGGAAGCCCTGGCCGAGACCGCGGACACCGGCGCCGAGGCGTAACGCGTCGCTCCCGGTCCGTCCCGGGGCGTGGCCGCGGGGGAGCGGTGGGGGACCCGTCCCCTCCACGGCGGCCGGCAACGGTTCACCGTCACCGGCCGCGCGGGCGTGGTGCGGTGGCCGCTCAGGCGCCTCCGCCCTTGGACTGCGAGGTGGACTGCGAGGGCCCCGGCGCGAGGGTACGGAATCGGTAGAGGTGGCCGCCGTTGTCACCGCCGACGGTGATGTACCCGTGGGACGTGCCCGGCTCGATCACCAGGTTGCTGACGAGGGGTTCCGGCTTGGGCTGCTGCGGTATGAGGATCGTGGCGACCAGGTCCCCTGCCGGGTTCCACACGAGGATTTTCCCGGTGCCCATCACCACTTGGTACACGTTGCCGGCGGAGTCGACGGAGTTGGAGTCGAAGCCGCCGCGGCCGACGTTGGCGGACATCCCCACGCCGCCTCCGGTGAAGCTCTTGCCGTCGGGCGCCAGCGTGAAATAGTCCTCACGGCCGAGGTTGTACTCGCTCACCCACAAGCCGGAGAAGTCCGGGGTGAACGAGATCCCGTTGGGACCGGACAGGCCGTTCTGCAGGACGATCGGGTGGGCGCCGCCGGCGTCGAGACGTACCACGCGGCCGACCGGGTTCTCCAGTGAGCCCTGGTAGTCGGTGATGTACATGTCGCCCGCCTTGTCGAAGGCGATGTCGTCGGGCACCATGGCCCGGCCGTCCACCGGCTTCGAGAAGGCGGTCGTGAAGCCGGTGCCGTCGGGGTTGAGCCGGTCGATCTTCCCGTTGTCGAAGTCGGTGACGTAGATCTTCCCGTCGGCGGGGCTGAACTGCAGGGACGAGAAGCGGCTCGTGGCGTCGGTGTGGACGGGCGTGACGGTCTTCGTCCGCAGGTCGTACCGGAGGATCTTGGGCTGTCCCGCAGGAGCGGTGAAGTCGACGAAGTACAGACGGCCGTCGGGTCCGAAGGCGGGGCCCTCCAGTACGGTCGCGTGTCCGAACTCCGACGGCGGGTCCAGAGGCGCAACTTGGGCGACCGGAGTCGCCCGGACGACGCGCGGCTGCGTCGTTTCCCGCCCTCTGCCGGAGGCCGCGGCGGGCCCCTCGCCTCCGGCCGTCCTCGCAGCGGTCGCGGCGGCTGGACCGCCGACGGCCAGGGCCACCACGAAGGCGGCCGTGAGCGCGAGCGATCTCCTGGTCTTGGTCATGTTCTCTCCCGGTCCGCTGCTCTTGAACGTGGGTTCCTTCTGATCGGCGGACCCTGCTCCGAGATCTCGGGCGGCAGGAGACCGGCGAAGCTCGCCCCGTGCGGCATTCACGTCACTGGTCGGGGGGCTGTGCGATCGCGGAGCGAGAGGACCGCTGCCGCAACAGGTTCTTCCGGATCTTTCCGGTCGACGTCCTGGGCAGCTCGCAGAAGACCACCTGGCGTGGTGCCTTGAACCCCGCGATCCTGTCCCGCACGAAGGTGACCAGTTCTGCTTCGGTGACCGATGCGCCGGCCCGGACCGTGACGTACGCGATCGGAACCTCACCCCACTTCGGGTGCGGTGCGCCGACGACAGCGGCCTCCAGCACCGCCGGGTGTTCGGTGAGCGCGCTCTCCACCTCGACGGAGGCGATGTTCTCCCCGCCGGAGATGATGACGTCCTTGGCTCTGTCGCGCAGCTCGACATAGCCGTCCGGGTGCATGACGCCCAGGTCGCCCGAGCGGAACCAGCCGTCGGTGGTCACCGCGGCCCCGGTCGCTTCCTCGTCGCGGTAGTAGCCGAGCATCACGTCGTTGCCGCGCAGCAGGATCTCGCCGAGCGTGCTGCCGTCGGCCGGCACGTCGGCGCCCCGGGAATCGACCACCCGCAGCGGTTCGGCGATGATGTTCGCGATGCCCTGTCGCGCCATCAGCGGTGCGCGCTGTCCGGCCGGCAGGTCCTGCCACTCGGGCTGCCAGTCACACACGACCGCTGGGCCGAACGTCTCGGTGAGTCCGTAGAGATGACGGACCCCGATGCCGAGCGCGCTCATCCTGGCGAGCAGGGCCGGCCAGGGCGGCGCGCCCCCGACGAACACCTGCACCGGGTGGGAGACCTCTGCTGCCGCAGCGGGGTCATCGGCCAGCATGGCCAGCACGGTGGGTGCGGCACAGAAGTGGGTGACACCGCTCTCGCGGATGGCCCGCCAGATGTCCGGCGGGTTCACCTTGCGCAGACAGTGGTGCACCGCCCCGGCCGCGGTCACCGCCCACGGGAAGCACCAGCCGTTCGTGTGGAACATCGGCAGCGTCCACAGATATCGTGACGACGTGTCCAGCTTGGCGTGGTAGGCCATCGCCAGCGCCTGGAGATAGGCACCACGGTGGTGGTACATCACTCCCTTCGGCCGTCCGGTCGTACCGCTCGTGTAGTTGATCGAGAGCAGGGATCTCTCATCGGTGACCGCCACCGCCCGCGGGGTGGCGCCTGCCAGCAGGGACTCGTACGCGTCCTGCGGCCGCCCCGAGTCGATCACTGTCGGCCGGACCCCGCTGTGCTTCAGTGCCTCGGTCAGCACCTCGCGGCAGGTGGCGTCCACGATCACCACATCAGCAGCGCTGTGGTCCAGGATGTAGGCGATCTCGGCCGGCGCCAGCCTGGTGTTGAGTGCCACGAGCACCGCCCCGGCCAGCGGAACTCCGTAGTGCGCCTCCAGCAGTACATGGGTGTTGGGGGCCAGCACCGCGACCCGGTCCCCCGGCCGCACTCCGTGCCCGGCCAGCACGCCGGCCAACGCCTGCGCCCGTTCCCAGAGTTCGGCATAGGAGTACCGCAGGTCGCCGTCGACGACCGCGAGGCGGTCGGCGAACACCTTGGCGGCGCGCGCGGCGAACGCCACCGGAGTCAGTTCGGAGAAGACCATTCCGTGCATCGTGACGCGCCTCCCCGGCCGGTTACGCCACGGCGATCGGCCGGAGCGGCGACCCGGTGCCGCCGCGAATGGTCAGCGGCAGGCCCACGAAGAGGAAGCTGGAGACCGCCTCGGCCGCCAGGCCCTCGCAGTTGACCCACTCCATGATGTGGATGCCCTGCTCCTGGAGCAGGTACAGGTGCACCGGGAGCTGGTTCCCGGGCACTGTCGACGGCCTCACCTCGAAGGACATGGTGTCCGCGCCCACGTAGCGAGCGCCCTGCGACACGAGCCACTGTGCTCCGTCCAGTGCCACGCCACTTCCGCCGCTGTGCTCGCGGATCAGGTCGGTGTCGGGCCAGAACTTCATCTGCCCCGTCCGCACCAGCACGATGTCCCCGTCCTGGACCGTCACCTGGGCGGCATCCGCCGCCTCCCGCAGATGCCGCTCACCGATGGCGAAGTGGGGCGGCAGGACATCGAGTCCGAGCGCTCCGGGGACGTCCAGCAGAACGCCTCTTCCTATGATGGGAGCCAACTCCGACGCGTCCTCGCGTTCGGCACCGTAATTGCCCAGTGCCTCGTTCGCCGACACACCGCCGTGCCATTCGTCGTTCGCCCCGCACGTCACATGGCAGAGGGCGTCGATATGGGTCCCGGTGTGCAGGCTTCCCGACATGAGCTCGGACACATAGCCGAACTGGACCTGGTTGGCATCGGGGTCGTCGAACGGGAATCGCCGAGCCGCTCGCTGGCCCTGCGGTGAGCTGTAGGTGAGGACCTCGAAACTCGGATAGCCGTCAAAGGTCGGCATGTGCCGCCACCAACCCGAGGACAGGTCGTACACCGCGCCTCTGGCAGGGATGCCGAGATGACGGAGAAGGCCGTCCGCGCCGTGGTGCGGCTGGGTCTGGGAGTTCATGGGGACGTCCCTTTCGCGAGGCGCTGGAGAGGTGGTCCGAACGCTGCTGTTGATCAGGTCGTGACAGACATGCCGGCGCCGGCTGTCAGTACCGGTCCGGTGATTGCCGCGGGCGGCGGCGAGCTCCACGCCAAGGTGCGGCCGAACGCGGAGTGCGCTCCATGAAGCCCATGCTGCTCAGCATTAGTTCAGTGTACTCATTGCTTGATCGCAAGGTCTAGCCCGTTGATGGATCAGACGGAACTCGCCTTACGGGGCCCTTGCTCGTGATCAAGCGCGCCTCTGTCCCCGTCAAAGAGTGCACTTTTTGTGTACTCCGCCTCAATACCAGGGGGCCTGTGCCTACGACTCGTTGTTCAGGAGCTCGGCCACGGCCTGCAAGTGCCGCCGCATCCGGTGCTGCGCGAGTGGGGCGTCGCCGGCCACGATCGCCTCGACCATCGCCCGGTGTGCCTGGTGGGACTGGGCCGCGGCATCGTGGTTCTCCTCGTCCGGTTGGTCGCCGGACTCCCATTCGTGCTGCACCATGTCCTGGTCGAGCTGGGCCAGCACCTCGACGAAGAGGGTGATGGCCGGATTCCCGGCCAGTTCCGCGATCACGCGGTGGAGATTCCGTGCGTGCCCGAGCGTCACACCCTGATCGATGAGCTCCTGCTCGGTGTCGAGCGCGTCCGTCAGGCGGGCGATTCCCGGCTCGGTCAGCTTCTCGATCGCGGTGGTGACACCTGCGAGTTCGAGGGCCATCCTCGCCTCGAACAGCTGACGCCGGCTGACGGCCGCGTGCCGGAGATAGACCCGCGCGGCATCGCGGACGATGCCGGGGTCCGGTTCGGTGACGACGAGGCCACCGCCCGGACCACGCCGCATGCGTGCCATCTGGTGATGCTCGATGAGCCGCACGGCTTCGCGGAACACGGCGCGGCTCACGCCGTAGCGTTCGATCAGGTCCCGCTCGGATCCGAGGACCGTTCCGGTGCGCCAGCCCTCCTTGACGATGTCCTTCTCGATCAGCTCCGCCACGGTCTCGGCGAGTCGCCGGCTCCCCCGTCCAGCAGGTGCAGCGTCACTCTTCCAGTCGCTTGTCATCGACAAGATCGTCCTGTCTGGGAATCATTGCCTTGGCAACGCCGTCAGTGTATAGAGAACACTCTTCCTGCGGATCATTATAGATGAACTGGGCAATAGGCAGCCCTTACTTGCTGGTGAGGTCGAATGAGTCGCCTCATCCTCACCAGGTGACGGGCAATGACCGGAGACCGCTGAAGAACTCCTTGGACCGCCAGTGCAGTTCCTCCTCCGGTACGGCCAGCCGCAGACCCGGCAGGCGCGCCGTCACCCGCTCCAGCGCCGTCTGGAGTTCGAGGCGGGCCAGGTGGGCACCGAGGCAGTAGTGGATGCCGTGGCCGAAGCTGATGTGCGGGGCGCCCGGGCGGTCGAGCACGATGCGGTCGGGGGACGGGAAGACACCGGGGTCGTGGTTGGCGGCCGCCTGCGAGACCACCACCGGCTCACCGGCCCTGACCAGGACGCCGCCCAGCTCCACGTCCTCGGTGGCGTAGCGGGGCAGGGTGAGGCCGTTGAGCAGGGGGACGAGGCGCAGGAGTTCCTCGACGGCACGGGGGATCAGGTCGGGGCGGGACCGGACGGTGGCCAGTACGTCCGCGCCGCCGCCGCCCGCCTCCCGGGGGAGCAGCAGGACCGCGAAGAAGTTGGCGATCTGGTTGGTCGTGGTGACGAAGCCGCCGATGAGGATCTCGTTGAGCAGCCCCGTCAACTCCTCCTCCGTCAGGAGGCCTTCCCCGCAGGCCCGGACCAGGATGCTGATCAGGTCGTCCGCGGGGGCGCGGCGACGGGCCTCGATCCAGCCGCACATGCGGGTGAAGAAGTCCTTGGCGTGCTGCTGCACGGTCTCGGGCGTCACGCTGCCGGAACAGACGGTGTCCGCCCACGCGCGTACGGCCGGCTGGTCGGCGTCGGGTACCCCGGTGAGTTCGCAGATGAGGGTCATGGGGAGGGGGAAGGCGAAATCCTCCACGAGATCGGCGGGCGGTCCGGCCGCCGCCATCCGGTCGAGCAGCCCGTCGGTGACCTCACGGACATGGCCGCGGAGCCGTTCGATACGGCGGGCGGTGAACTCCTTGGCCAGCAGCGCGCGCAGCTGCGTGTGGCGAGGGGCGTCGAGGGCGATGAGACCTCCGCCGGCCCGGGACATGGGGCCGATACGGGGCTGGTCGCGGCGGACCGCCTCCGCGAGGCTGAAGCGCGGGTCCGACAGGACGGCACGCACGTCCTCGTAGCTGGTGGCGAGCCAGGCGTCGTCTCCGTACGGCAGCCGGACACGGGCGGGGGGCTGCTCGCGCAGCCGCCGGTAGCCGTCGGGCAGTCCGAGCCCCCCGCTGGTCCAGAACGGGTACGCGAGGGGCTCGGGGGAGGTGTCCGGGCCGGGGCTGACTTCAGGGTGCGCGGTCACGGAGGTGCCTTTCTCAGCGGTGCGGGCCGACGGGGATGTCGACGTGGGTCGGTGGGGGAGCGCTGGTGTCGACGGAGGCGGTGAAGCCGATGCCGTCGTCCCGGCAGATGAACTGCATGACCTGGCGCCCGGCGGCGGCCGCGCGGATCAGGCCGCCGGTGGTGGCCCACACCCCGGAGAGGTAGAAGTTCTCCAGGCCGGGCAGGCCGGGTCCGTTCTTCTTGACGAGCTCCTCCATCGCCTCGCCGCTCTCCATGAAGGGCTGCCAGCCGAGGAAGGTGCCCTCGAAGCTGTTGGTGTAGCGGATCTGGGTGAGGGGGGTGCAGGTGTCGCGCACCGCGACGGAGTCCTTCAGTCCCGGATAGAGGCCGTCGAGGAAGTCGACGACGGCATCCCTGGTGCGCCGCTTCGCGAGGGCGTACGCCTTGCCGCGCCGCACCGGGAGGGTGTGGAGCTCCGACCCCCTGCGGGCGCGGCTGAGCCTTTCGGGGCCTTCGGCGAGCTCCCGCCAGGGGTCCGTGTCGGAGAAGTAGGTGGCATAGATGACGGTGGTGTCGCGGGGCGAGAGTTCGGGGTAGAAGCGGCTGCGGAACTGCACGTTGAGGCTGGGGTGCCGGATACCGGTCAGCCGGGCGGCCGTCGCCTCGTCCAGCAGGTGGGTGGTGGTGGGGTCGGCGTCCGGGAAGGGGCGGCGCAGGCCGAGGAAGACGCTCGCGTAGCCGGGGAAGACCATGCCGGGCTGGTGCAGGGTCTCCCGGTAGAGGGTGGCGTACCCGTCGTCGAGGTAGCGGCCGTCGAGGAGTTCCAGGAGCGTCCTGGGGCCGTCACAGGCCGAGACGACGATGTCGGCGTAGTGCTCCTGGCCGTCGGACAGGCGTACACCGACGGCCCGGTCGTTCTTGACCAGGATCTCCTCGACCATGGCGTTGTAGGTGATCTCCCCGCCGAGGCCCAGGTAGCGCTGCTCGATGGAGCGTGCCAGTCCCAGGGAGCCCCCCTCGGGCACTCCTGCCGACCGGTGGGCCTGCGCGGCCATCTGGAAGTAGAAGGGCAGGACGGGGAATCCGGGGTGCTTCTCGTAGAGGATGTAGTTGAAGGCATCCCTCAGGAGCGGGTCCTTGAAGCGGGTGGAGTACTCGGTCATCAGGACCGACATCGAGATGCGGAAGAGGTTGAAGTACGGCAGGAACCCGGCCAGCATCCGCCAGCGCTCCATGCGGCTCATCAGCGCCACCGGTTTGAGGAAGGGGTACGACGGCAGGCAGGCGATGAACTTGCGCAGACCCGCGCAGAAGGAGCGGATGGCGCGGGCGTCGGCGGGGGACAGGGACAGCAGGTGGCTTTCCAGCCGGTCGGGGTCGCAGTAGAAGTAGACGGTGCGGCCGTCCGTGCCCCGCACGGTGTTGAAGACGTCGAAGTGGCGCATCTCCTTGCCCTGGAGCGCCCCGAGTTCGAGCCAGATCTGGTGCATCTCGTTGCCGGGGCCGTTGCCGAGCAGCCAGCTGATGCAGGCGTCGAAGGTGAACTCGCCGCGGCCCCATCCGGTGCAGCAGCCTCCCGGGATCTCGTGCATCTCGAAGACCCGGGTGCGGTAGCCGTTCATCTGTCCGTAGGCACCGGTGGAGAGACCGCCGAGCCCCCCGCCGATGATGATCATGCTGTTTCTGCGTGTCGTCGTGGTCATTTCACCGTCACCTCACCCTGCGGGTTTCGAGCTGGGGCAGCCGTCCGAGTTTTCCCGGATGCCAGGGGACGGTGCCGCCGCTCTCCCAGGCACGGAATTCCAGACCGAGTTCCTTGCACAGGTACTGGGTGACGAACCGGCCGCTGGCGGCGGCGCGGATCAGGCTGCCGCCGCCGAACCACTGACCCGCCACGGAGAAGCCGTCCAGGCCGGGCAGTCGCATCCGGTCCTTGTTGATCAGACCCGTGATCACGTCATCGGCCGGCGTGAAGGACTTCCAGCCGAGGATGCTGCCGCCCCGTACACCGGTGTACCGCTCGGTGGTCGCCGGGGACGCGACGTCCACGACCTCGATGGCGCGGCCGATGCCCGGGTGGTGCCGTTCCAGGAAGCCCCGGACGAAGTCGGCCACCTCCTGCTTGCGGGCCCAGTACGCCTTGCGGTCCGTACGCCGGAGCTGCTTCCAGGAGTCGTAGTCGCTGAAGTAGGTGCAGTGGACGACGGACTTGCCGGGCGGGGCGAAACCGTCGGAGTAGCGCGAGCGCATCTGCACGACGAGGCTCTTCTGGAGGACGCCGGGCAGCGCGGCGCAGTCCTCGTCGGAGAGCAGATAGGTGGTGCTGTGCCGGGCGTCCGGGTCCAGTTCACCGTCGAGTCCGACGAAGGCCGAGACCACACCCGGGTAGAGCATGTCCGGGCGGCTCAGCATCTCGCTGAAGAGCTTGTCGGTCTTCGGGCTCGAATAGCGGCCGCCGAGCAGCCCCTCGATGGTGGTGGCGCCGTCACAGGCCGAGACGACGTGGTCGGCGAAGTGCCGCTCCCCGCCCCGCAGTTCCACGCCGATCGCGCGGTCGTTCTCCACCAGGACGCGTTCCACCCTGGCCCGGTAGTCGACCCGCCCGCCGAGCGTCGTGTAGCGCTCCTCCACCGAGCGGGCCAGCCCCAGGGAACCGCCCTGCGGAAAGCCCGCGTTGAGGTGGAAGGCGCTGGCCATGTTGAACAGGTAGGGCAGCAGCGGGAAGACCTCGTGGTCCTGGAAGAAGATGAACGGGAAGGCCCGGCGCAGCAGCGGGTCCTCGAACCGGTCGCAGAAGGTCTCCATACGGGTCACCGCGGTGCGCCAGAGCAGTGCGAAGGAGGGCAGGACGGCGCGCAGGGTGGCCAGCTTCTCGCTTGCGGACTGGAGCGGCGGCGGGGTCAGGAAGGGGTAGAGGTTGATGCGGGTGAAGCGCCGCAGGTCGCGGCAGAACGCGCGGATCGGGCGGGCGTCTGCGGGCGAGATCTCCAGGAGGTGCGCTTCGAGGCGGTCGGGGTCGTTGTAGAAGGTGACCGACCGGCCGGTCTCGTCGGTGACGGTGTTGAACATCTCGAAGTTCGCGATGGTCTTGCCGTCGAGCGCACCGAGCTCCCGCCAGACCCGGCTGGCGTCGTTGTTGTGTCCCGTGCCGGTGAGCCACTCGATGCAGTAGTCGAAGACGTAGTCCTGGCGCGACCACGCCGTGCAGCAGCCGCCGGGCAGGACGTGGCGCTCGAAGATCCGGGTCTCGGCGCCGCTCATCTGCGCGTAGCAGCCGGTGGAGAGGCCGCCGATGCCCGCGCCGATGATGATCACCCGGGGCGCCTCGCCCGGGCTCCGGCCGCCTCCTGCGGCCCGTGGCTCCCGGGCCTCCCATACGGGCCTGCCGTCACGCGCCATCGGTCTCCCCCTCCGCTTCGGTGTCCGCCGGGGAAGCGGGACGCTGCCGGGAGGCGGTCGCGATGTCGTCGCCGAGCGCGGAGAGCACCAGGGCCGCGTTCCGCTTCGCGGGCTTCTCGTCGAGCATCTCCGCGTGCAGGCCCGCGCCGCTCACCAGCCGGCTGACGGTGGTGGACGCGGTGTGCCAGCTGCCGCGCTGCCCGGCCGCGTACAACGACGCCTTCGCCTCGTCGGAGATCACGGTGACCGTGGCGGCGACCGTCCCGTGGTTCGGGGTGCGCCCGCAGTACTCCAGGTAGTCCCTGGCCTGTTCGAGGGTCTGCGCGGTGACGGTCTCGGAGCGGGTGTGGCGGCGCAGGTGGTCCCGCAGTTCGTGCTCGAACGCCTCGGTGTGCTCGGCGGAGATGCCGTACTCCTCCGCGATGCGGTACGAGTCCATGATCACGACATGGGGCACCTCGCGCCCCCGCCGTTCGAGCTCCTTGGCGACCTCGAAGGCGAGGTTGCCGCCCAGGGAGTAGCCGAGGAGGAAGCAGGGCCCCTCGGGGAGCAGTGACTCCACGAGGTCGGCGTAGCGCACGGTCTTGTCGCCGTCGACGTGGTTGAAGGCGATCAGCTCGTTCGACGGGAGGTGTGTGGCGAAGTGGCGGTAGACGAGGCCGTGACCGCCGGCCGGCGGGAAGCAGAAGACGACCGGTCCCCTGCCCGTGTTGAAGGCCAGGTGGGAGAGGTTTCCGGAGACCCGGCCGGTGACGATGTCCTCGACCGTACGGGACATGCCGTGCAGGGTGGTCACCTTGAAGAGCAGGCCGACCGCGATCGCGATGCCGAACTCCTTCTGGAGGCGGTGGATCAGCTCGATGAGGGTGATGGAGCTGCCGCCGGAATCGAAGAAGTCGCTGCGCAGACCGACCTGTTCGAGGCCGATCACCGCCTTCCAGTGGGCCGCCATGCGTTCCTCGTAGAACGTGACGGGCGGTTCGTGGTCCTCCTGCGCCGCCGCGGCCCGGGGAGCGGGCAGTGCGTCCGGGTCGACCTTTCCGTTCGGGGTCAGGGGGAGAGCGCCGAGCACCTCCAGGTGGGCCGGGATGAGGTACGTGGGCAGGTGGGCGGCGAGGTGGCGGCGCAGGGCGCGGGCGTCCGGCACGGCGTCGGCGGTGTGGACCACGTAGGAGCACAGTGCGGGCTCGCCGCCGACATCGGTCCGGACCATGACACAGGCGTCGGCGACGCCGGGGAACGCCGTCAGCAGCGACTCGATCTCGCCGGGTTCGATGCGGTGGCCACGCAGCTTGATCTGGGCGTCGGCCCGGCCGAGCAGGTGGATGCGGCCCCGGGCGTCCCTGCGTGCCAGGTCCCCGGTGCGGTACAGCCGCTCGGGGGCGGCGCCGGGTCCGCGGTCCAGGGTGAGGGTGACGAAACGGCCCTCGGTCTGCTCCGGATCGCCGGCGTAGCCCAGGGCCAGGCCGGCCCCGCCGGCCCACAGTTCGCCGGTGACGCCGGCCGGTACGGGCTGCCGGTGGGCGTCGAGGACGTGCAGCACGCAGTTCGGCAGCGGAGCGCCGATGGGGACCGTGCTGTTCGGGTCCAGGCCGTCGGTGGGGCCGTCGAAGCAGGCGCTGTCGACGGTGGCCTCGGTCAGGCCGTACGAGTTGACCACCCGGGTGTCCGGGCCGCAGAGCCCGCGCAGGCGCTCGTACTCCGCGACCTTCCAGGTGTCGGAACCGACGATCATCAGCCGCATGAAGTCCAGCCGGTGACCGCCCTCCTCGCAGTGCGTCATCAGGGCGCGGGCCACAGCCGGGACGAATTCGGCGCAGTCGACCCCCTCGGCGGTCATCACCTCGTGCAGCCGGGCCGTGTTGAGCAGCAGCTCGCGGTCGGCGAGGACGAGCCGGCCCCCCGAGCACAGGGCACGGACCAGGTCGCCGGTGAACACGTCGAAGGACACCCCGGCCATCTGGAGATGGACGCCGGGCGCGGTCCCCAGTCCGTACTCCTCGCGCCAGGCGGCGCTGAGGGCCGCGAGAGCGCCGTGGGACACCTGTACGGCCTTGGGCCGGCCCGTCGATCCGGAGGTGTGGATGACGTACGCGGGTGTGTCCGGGCCGACGGACGCGTCGTCTGCGGCCGGGGCGGTGGTGCCGGCCGCGGCTTCGGCGTCCTCCGCCATCATGTCGGTGAGGAACTCCGCACCCGGTACGTGCAGCCGTTCGGCGCCCGCCGGGTCGGTGAGGACCAGGCGCGCGGCGGCGTTGCCCGCCATGGCGGCCAGGCGTTCCGTCGGGTGGCCGGGATCGAGCGGCAGGTAGGCGGCCCCCGCGCGCAGTACGGCGAGCAGCGCGACGAGCAGTTCGGGAGACTTCGGCAGGCACACCGCCACCACGCCGCCGCCCGCGCCCCGGTCCCGCAGCCGTGCGGCCAGGACGGCGGAGGCTCGCTCCAGCTCCGCGTAGGTCATGTGGCGGGCCGCCCCCGCCGCGCCGGCGGGCACCGTGAGGGCGACGGCCTGCGGGGCCCGGGCCGCGGCCTGTGCGAACTGCCGGTGCACGGGCACCTCCTGGGGCAGCACGGGGCCCCGGGCGGACGGGCCGTGCAGGATCTCGTGGCGTTCGCGCTCACCGAGCATGTCGAGCCCCGACACCGGGCGCTCGCCCGGAGCGCGGGTCAGTGCGTCGAGGAGGGTGCGGTAGTGCCCGGCCAGCCGGCGGGCGGTCTCGGGCCGGAAGAGGTCGGTGTTGTACTTCAGGACGCAGTGGAAGCGGCGCTCGGCCTCGTCCTCGTACGCCGACAGCGTCAGGTCGAACTGCCCTTCTTCCTCGGGGAGTTCGATGTAGTCGAGGTGGTAGCCGTACTGCCGTGAGGACACCTTGTGGGCGAGCAGGATGAACATCGCCTGGAAGACCGCCGAGCGGCTGGGGTCGTGCTGGAGGCCCAGCTTCTCGACCAGCAGGACGAAGGGGTACTCCTGGTGGTCGATTCCCCCGAGCACCGTGCTGCGGACCTGGGCGAGCAGGTCGGCGACGGTCGGGTCACCGGCCAGGTTCGCGTACAGCGGCAGGGGGTTGACGAAGTAGCCGTACACGGACGACAGGTCCTCGTCGGTGCGTCCGGTCACCGGGCTGCCGACGACGACGTCGTCCTGTCCGGAGTGGCGGTGCAGCAGCAGGTAGTACGCGCACAGCAGCACCATGAAGACGGTCACGTCGTGCCGGCGGGCCAGGGTGTGGACCCGGGCGCTGAGTTCGTCGTCGAGCACGAAGAACTCGGAGGCCCCGTTGTGGGTCTGCACGGGGGGCCGTGGTGCGTCGGTGTGCAGGCTCAGCGGCGGAACCTCGGCGGGGAGCGCGCCGCGCCAGTAATCCAGCATGCGGCCGGCCTCGGGGGACGCCAGGAACCGGTTCTGCCGGTTGAGGAAGTCGACGTACCGGCCCCTGACCGGCGGCAGCTCGGCCGCGCGGCCCGCGCGCATGCCTTCGTAGAGGGCGAGCAGTTCCTCGATGAAGGTGAAGGTGGAGATCGCGTCGGAGACGATGTGGTGGACCGCCTTCATCAGCACCCAGCGGTCCGGACCGCGCCGGAACAGCCGGAAACGCATCAGCCGGTCACGCGCGAGGTCGTACGGCCTGCGGTACTCCTCCACGATCAGCTCGCGGACCTCCTCCCACTCCATGCCCTCGACGTCGAAGACCTCCATGTCCGGCTCGACGGCGTCCGAGACGGTCTGGAGAGGCCGGCCGTCCTCCATGACGAAATTCGCCCGCAGCAACGGGTGCCGCGCCACCAGAACACGGACGGCGGCGGTCATCAGGCCGGGGTCGATCTCGGTGCGGACCTCGACGGCTCCGCCGATGTTGTACGCGAAGCCGTCCGGATGCAGCTGCTTGAGGAACCACAGGGCCTTCTGGTTCTGGGTCAGGGGGTGGCGGGACGGGTCCTCGTGGACCTCCGCCACCGCCGGGGCGTCCGGGCCCGGCGCCCTCGCGGCGAGCTCCTTGGTGGCCTCGTGCAGTTGAGCGGTCAGTTCGTGCAGCGGGGCCCCGCTGAGCAGCGCCACGACCGGCAGCGCGACTCCGGTCTCCGCCTGGATCCTGGCCCGCAGTTCCATGGCGAGGAGCGAGTCGATGCCGTGCGCGCCGAGGCCCGTGTCCAGGTCGAGTTGGTCGCTGTTCATCCGCAGCACGGCCGACGCGCAGCCGAGGAAGCGGTCCGCGACGAGCCGGGCGCGCTCCTCCTCGCCGGCGGCCGTACGGAACCGGTCCAGGTAGCCGCCCTGCTCGTCCGGCGCGGCGCTGCCCGTGGCCGACCCTCCCCGGGCCGCGGCCTTCGCGGCCTCGGCGGCGAGTTCCCTGACCAGTGGGGGCGGCGAGGGGTACCAGGCGAGGAAGGTCTTCCAGTCGACGACTGTGGCGATCAGGAGCTGGGCGCGGTCCTGGCCGAGTACCCGCTCCAGGACGGCCATGCCCGCGGACGGGGAGAGCGAACTCATGCCCCGGACGGTGCGGTAGTGCTCCACCAGGTTGAGTTCCTCGATCATGCCGGTCGCCCAGGGCCCCCAGTCCAGGCTGAGCGCGGGCATCCCACGTGACCTGCGGTGGTGGGCCAGGGCGTCGAGGAAGGCGTTCCCCGCGGCGTAGTTCGACTGACCGGCTGTGGTGAGCAGGGACGCGACGGAGGCGAAGAGGACGAAGTGGTCGAGCGGCTCGTCGCGCAGATGGTGGTGCAGGAGCCAGGCCCCCGCGGCCTTCGGGTCGAAGACGGAGCCGAAGGCGGCGCGGTCCATGGCCCGGACCGGTGTGTCGCGTACGTGCCCCGCGAGGTGGAAGACGCCCCGCACCGCGGGAGCGTCCCGGTCGCGGTAGTCGGCCAGCCACCGTGTCAGGGCCTGCTCGTCGGAGATGTCGAGGGCGGCCTGCTCGGCGTGCGCGCCGAGGGCCTCCAGTTCCTTGACGAAGCGGACGGCGGAGCTCGCCGGGCAGTCCGGGCCGAGGGCTCGCCAGGTGGCGCGGTCGGGGAGTTCGGTGCGGCCGACGAGGATCAGGTGCCGGGCGCCCCGGTGGACGAGGTAGCGGCACAGCAGCCTGCCCAGCGCGCCGAACGCACCGGTGACGAGATACGCGCCGTCCGGGCGCAGCCGGGGCGGGAACGGGCGGGTGAGGCCCTCGGGGCGGGTGAGGCCGCTGACGAGGCGGCGCCCGTGGCGCAGGGCGACTTCGTCCTGCGGCCGGTCCGGGGCGGCCGGGGCGAGGATCTCGCGGAGCAGCGCCTCGGCGTCGGCTCCCGCACGCTCCGCGTCCCGCGCGGGCCGCGGGCCGCTGCCGCCCGGCGCCCCCGCGGGCAGGGGTGGCAGGTCGATCAGTTTCCCGCGGTGCGCGGTGAGTTCCTGGTGGCGCAGTACGCGGCCGATGCCCCAGACGGGAGCGCCGAGGGGCTCGACCGGGTCTCCGGGGACGGCCGCCTGGGCCCCCCGGGTGACCAGGTGCAGGGCGGACGGCGCGGCCGACTGCCCGGGGCCGTCCTGGAGGGCCTGGGCCAGGGCGACCACGGAGTAGGCGCCCAGCGTGCTGTGCGCGTCGAGGTGTCCGCGCCCGGTGTCCTCCAGTGCGGGCAGATCCAGGTTCCACAGGTGGACGACGGTGTCGGGGGCCGGGCCGTCGGCGGCGAGGTCGACGAGCAGGCGGCGGAGGTCGTCCTCGCTGCCGGGGACCACCCGGGTGTCCCTGCCGTCCGGGTCGAAGGCATAGCTGTCACCGGGCCGTACGAGGTGGCAGTGCGCACCGCCCGTGACCGCGAGTGCGGCGAGGCGGTCCGCCACTCCGCCGGGTCCGTCCGCGAACAGCAGCCAGGTGCCGCGGGCCGGCGAGCCAGGGCCCGGGGCGGCGGACGGACCGGTGTCCGCGTCCGCGTCGGAGTCCGCGTCCTGGCCTCCGCCTTCCAGCGGCGCGTCCGTCCAGGTGAGTTCGGCGAGCCATCCGTCGATGGTGGGAACGCCCACCGTGGCCGACGCCTGTTCCACGTCGGCGGCGCGGAAGCCGCGGACATGGCCGAGCGGCTCGCCGTCCTCGGTGTAGAGGGCGATGTCACCGACGAGTTCGCCCTCCGCCCGCCGTGTGACGGTGGCGTGCGCCCACAGCGGGCGGTCGCCGACCGGGGCCGTACGCACGGCGCCGATGCTCAGCGGCAGGAGGATCCCGCTCCCGGGAGCCGCGTCCGACGGCGGGAGTCCCGCCACCAGGAGGGACTGGAAACAGGCGTCGAGCAGAACCGGGTGCACATGGTGACCGGCAGCGCCGCCGACGCACGCGGGCGGCCGGATCAGGGCCAGCGCCTCGCCCTGGGTCCGCCACACCTCCGCGATGCCCCGGAACGCGGGACCGTATTCGTACCCGAGGGCGCTCAGCGTGTCGTAGCAGGCGGTGGAGTCGAGGCGCCGGTCCGCCCGTGCCCGGATCGTCTCCCCGTCCAGCCGGGCGGTACGGGCGGCCGGGATTCCGCCGCGCACCACACCACAGGCGTGTACGGCGGGGGTGTCGCCACCGGTCGCCACGGTGAAGACGGAGGTCTGCGCCGAGAGCGACAACTGGACGGCGCGGGGGGCGTCGTCGGGCAGGAAGAGGGCCTTGCGCAGTTCGATGTCCCCCAGCTCGGTGTCCGTGCCGCCGGTCAGGACCCGGAACGCCTGGTACGCCATCTCGACGTATCCGGCCGCCGGGAACAACGTCCGCCCCTGGATCCGGTGATCGGCGAGGTAGGGCGCGGTCTCCACGTCGAGAGCCACCTCCCAGGCGGACTCGGCGGTGGCGAGGCGCCGGCCGAGCAGCGGATGGTCGACCTGGCCCAGCCTGACCTGCGCCACGGGCGCGGGTTCGGTCCAGTACCGGTCCCGCTTCCACGGATAGCGGGGCAGCGGCACCCGCCGTCCGCGCGGGTGCAGCGCTTCCCAGTCGACGGCGCAGCCGAGGGCGTACAGCGCGGCCAGGGAGGTGGTGAAGCGCAGGGCCTCGCCCTCGGCGCGGCGGATCGACGGCAGGACGGTCACGGTCCGGTGCGAGCTGCCGGCCCCGGCCCCGGCCGTGACCGTGGTCGTAGCCGTGGACGTGGTCCCGGCCGTGGGCTCGCCCTCGCGGGCCGCGAAGCACTCCTTGACGGAGTGTCCGAGCACCGGGTGGGGGCCGATCTCCAGGAAGGTGCGGTGCCCGTCGTCGCGCAGGGCGTCGACGGCGGCACGGAACCGGACGGTGTCACGGACGTTGTCCCACCAGTAACCCGCGTCGAGTTCGGGCCCTTCGGCGCGTCCCTCCCGGCCGGTGAGGTAGAGCGGCAGCCGGGAGGGGCGCGGTTCGATCCCGTCGAGCTCCGACAGCAGCTCGGTCCTGATCTCCTCCATCGCTGCGCTGTGGTAGGGGACTTGTACGTCCAGGAACTTGGCGAACACACCGTCGGCATGGAGCCCTTCGGCGTACTCGGTGAGCGCCGCCCGGTCCCCGGCCAGGGTCAGGGCCCCGGGGCTGTTCACGGCGGCGACGGACAGACGGTCCCCGAAGGGCGCCGCGCGCCGTGCCGCCTCCTCCTCGGGCAGGCCGACGGCCAGCATGGTGCCGGTGCCCGCGAGCCGGTGCTGCAGGCGGCTGCGGTGCAGGACGATCCGTACGGCGTCCGGCAGGGTGTAGACCCCGGCCTCGTAGAAGGCGGCGATCTCGCCCGTGCTGTGGCCGACGACCGCCGAGGGATGGACCCCGTGGGCGTGCCAGAGGGCGGCGAGGCCGACCTGGACGGCGAAGTTGGCGGGCTGGGCGAGCCAGGTCTGCGCCATCCGGGACACGTCCTCGTCGGCGTTCAGTTCGGCGGTCAGTGACCAGCCGGCCTGTGCGACGATCTCCCGGTCGACGGCCTCGACGGCCTCCCGGTAGGTGAGCGAGGTCTCGAACAGCTCGCGGCCCATGGCCCACCACTGGGGTCCCATGCCGGTGAACACCCAAGCGGGCGCGGTCTGTTGGCTCTCACCGCGGCTGCCGAGCAGGACGCGGGGGTGCGCCTCGCCCCGGACGTACGCGGCCAGCGACTCGTCCAGATCGTGACGCGTCTCGTACACCACGGACAGCCGGGCGTCGTGGTGCTGTCTGCGGCGGGCGAGGGAGTGGGCGAGGTCCGTGAGGGAAGCGGGAGTGGAGGCGGTGGCGGTGGCGGAGTGCGCGTCCTGCACCGCCAGTTCCGCTCGGACGGCCTCGGCCAGCCCCGGCAGTACGGAGGCGTCGTGGGCACTGAGCGGCAGCACGCCGAACGGGAGTCCGTCGGCGGCGCAACGCTGCTCGGGGACGGGCGCCGGGGCGCCCTCGGCTGCGGGCGCGGGAGCCTCTTCGAGCAGTACGTGTGCGTTGGTGCCGCCGAAACCGAAGGCGTTGACGCCCGCGCGAGCCGGGCCCTCGTGAGCGGGCCAGGGGGTGACCCGGTCCGGGATCTCGTAGGGCGCGGCTTCCAGGTCGATCGCGGAATTGACGTCTTCCAGATTGATGTGCGGGGGGATCAGCCGGTGTTCGAGGCTGAGCGCGGTCTTGATGAGACCGGCGATCCCGGCGGCGGACTCGGTGTGCCCGATGTTCGTCTTGACGGAACCGATGTAGCACGCGGCGCCCGGCTCACGGCCGACGGCGAGGGCGCTCGCCAGCGCGTTCGCCTCGATCGGGTCGCCCACCGGTGTGGAGGTGCCGTGGGCCTCCACGTACTGGAGGCTGCCCGGGGTGATCCCGGCCCGGGCGCAGACCTGCTTGATGAGCGTGGCCTGGGCGTCCGCGCTGGGGACGGTGATGCCGTTGGTGCGTCCGTCCTGGTTGACGCCGGTCTCCGTGATCACGGCGTGGATCGGGTCGCCGTCGCGTACCGCGTCCGCGAGGAGCTTGAGGACGACGATCCCCACGCCCTCGGCCCGGACGTAGCCGTTGGCTCCGGCGTCGAAGGTCCGGGAGCGGCCATCGGGTGAGAGGAAGCCGCCCTTGGTCTCGGCGATGGTGTACTGCGGCGTCAGGTGCAGCAGCGTGCCGCCGGCCAGGGCCAGCGAACTCTCGCCGCGCCGCAGGCTGTCGCAGGCGAGGTGCACGGCGACGAGGGAGGAACTGCAGGCGGAGTCGATGGAGAGGCTCGGTCCCCGGAAGTCGAAGCAGTGCGAGAGACGGTTCGAGACCATCGTCATCATCGTTCCGGTCGCCGTGTGGGCTTCGATGGTGTCGAACCGGAGATCGGAGAACTGAAGGATCTTGTAGTCCAGGGTGAACGCCCCGACGAACACGCCCACGTCCCGCCCGGCCAGCTCGCCCGGCTTCTGCCCGCCGTCCTCCAGCGCCTCCCAGGTGACCTCAAGGAGCTTGCGCTGCTGCGGGTCCATGGCGTGCGCCTCGCGGGGGCTGATGCCGAAGAACGCCGGGTCGAACTCGTCGAACCCGTCGATGTAGCCGCCGCGTCCGCCCACGAGCCGGCCCGGCTTCGCCTTGTCCCTGCTGCCCAGGCCCGCCACGTCGTACCGGTCGGCCGGCGTCGGCGTGATGCAGTCCTTCCCCTCGACCAGATTGCGCCAGAAGGACCGGTGGTCGTTCGCACCGCCCGGGAAGCGGCAGCCGATGCCGATGACGGCGATCTTCTCGGGGGGCGTTGAGGGAGAGGCAGGCGGGGACGTGCGTGCTGATGCAGGCATGAGCGTTCCTTGAATCGCGAAACGGGCGCACACGAGGGGAGCGGCGCGCGCCGTACGAACGTGAGCAGGCAGGGGAAACCGAGCGAGCGGTGAGAAGCGGGGGAGCGGTGAGACGGTGCGGGGAGCGGAGACCCGTCACCCGGCGGAGCGGCGCCAGGGGTGGACGAGCGTGGTGAGAATGCGACCGGTGGCCGGGAAGGAGCGGGGATCGGACAGTCCGACCGCCGCCGGCTCACGGCCGGGATGCCAGGTGAAGGTGCCGAAGAGCTTGTCCCACACGGACAGGTCCGAGCCGTAGTGACCGGCCTCGGACAGATCGGTGCTGTGGTGCAGCCGGTGCTGCTCGGGGCCGGCCAGGACATGGTTGAAGGGCCCGAGCCGCACACGGATGTTGGCGTGCACGAAGTACCCCTGTGCCACGACGAAGAGCCCCACCCCGAAGACCGCGCGCTCGGAGAAACCCACCAGGGCGAGCGCCAGTTGGACGAACCCCTGCGAGATGACCACGTCGGCCACGTGGTTGACGCCGTTGTTGGCGACGTTGACCTTGGCCGGAACATGGTGCACACCGTGCAGCCGCCACAGCCACGCGTAGGTGTGCCCGGCCCGGTGCACCGCGTAGCTCGCGAGCGAGCCGAGCAGGAGTGCCAGCGGCAACTCGGCCCACAGCGGAAGCACCGGATGCTGAGCCGCGACCGCGCCGACGGCCAGGAGCACCAGAAGCTGGCCGAGCGTGCCCCCGATGGCGGTGAGGACGTAGTACACCGCGTAGTACCCCCACTCCCGCCGGTCCGGCCGCCATGACGGGTCGTACGGGATCAGGAACTCCAGCACCAGGAGAAGGCCGAGTACCGCGAACTGGAAGAGGAAGGTGGCCATCCCCAGGTCCCACCCGCGCCACTCGGTGAGAGCGAAGACGGCGACGGCGGCGAGCAACAGGACGGGCTGGGCGGCGACAGCGAGTACGTCTCGCGCCGTCAACCGGGGCATGGCACTCCTCTTCGAGGTGGTGAGTGGGACGGATGAGAGAGCGCTCCCGGCACGAAAAGGCTGAAGAGGCGATCACATTATGTAGCGCTTCAGCTACGGCATGCAACATCCGCTTCCCCGGCGCGCGGTGTCGCAGGCGCAAGTTTCGTGACCCGCGCGCCCCCGGGGCTTGCATCCGAAGGTCACCTCAACCCTGCTTATTTCACGCGGTGTTGACGCCGCCGATAGGCGAATCGATTCGCCACATCCGAGCGGGCGCGCTGACCTGACCGCGGACCTCGGGCTCGGCCGGCTCCCGTTGCGAGTGCCGGGAGGTCTGCTGCCGGTGGGCCGGCCCGGCGGATCGGTTGTGCCGTTGTGCCGTTGTGCCGTTTTGCCGGTGACCGGTTCCGGGTGAGCCGTCGGACACCGGCCTTCCCGGCGTCTTCGTTCAGGCGGTCGCATTCGGTCCAGCGTCACGTGACGACGACGGACGCCCGTCGTTGGCCGGAGCATGAAGAAGATCATTCAGCTCATGCCCGTCACCGCTGTCCGCGCCGGTCTGCGCCGCGTTCCGGCGCTCACCGCAACGGCTGTTCTGGCCACCCTGTACTGCCCCGCTCCGGCCTCACCGGTCTCATACGCTGCGCCCCGGACCCATCAGACGTCAGCAGCCGGGACGGCGCGTGCGAAGGGCGCGGTCCGTATCTTCTACACCTACGCACCGGACGACGAGATCCGCTTCACCTTCGACGCGCGGGCCGCCCCGTACTCACGGCCCCAGCCGGGCCTGCCCCGGGGGATGCCCACTGATGCGCGGGGAAGCATCGACATCACTCACCGGATGACCCACACCGGACGGACCTCTCGGATCAAGGGCGACGTGGACTGTCTGATCACGGGAGGGAGGACCGCGACGTTCACTGCGGTCGTCACCGAGGCCACACCTGATGCCGCCGACTGGATCGGCAAGCGGAGCGGCATCAGTGTCCTCGACTCCGGCCGTCGAGGGGACCGTCTCGGATTCTCCTGGGCGGTGGATTTCGAAACCGACGCACAGGGGCAGGCCGTCCAGGCGAACGTAGGCACCTGCATGGCCCCTGCGCCCTTCGCGCCGGTCACCGACGGTGGCCTTGCTGTCCACCACGCGGAACTGCCCCCGCCCCCGCCGCCCCGTCAGGCCCCCGCGCCCAGGCTCGCCGATAGCCCCAGGAGGACGGCGGGCGGCACCTGAGCAGACACCGCGGCGGGCGAATGGCGCCGGGGCAGGAGCACGTCGCCGCCCGGTCGGGCGGCGGCAGACCGCGGTGGCGTGCACTGGTCGAGGCCTGCACGGCGAAGATGCCGGGTGTGCGGCAGTCGGCGGGGCTGCACTCCATCGAGGGCCTGGTGGACTGGGACACGGACACGGACACGGACGCGGCGCTGCGCGAGAGGCGAGGGGGCCCGGAGTGCCCGGGTGCGGACGGGCTCCCCTTGCCCCCTCACGCGTCAACTCAGCGTGCGGTTACGGCTTTCGGCTTCGGGAGCGTGCAGCCCGCAGCCGACAGGTTGAGCTTGTTGCCCGTCGTGAAGCAGGCGGGGATGCCGTAGGTCTCCTCGGCGTATCCGATCCCCTTGCGGACGGTGACGGTCCCCTGCTCGTTCACCTCACAGGGGTTGTCGAGGGTGCAGCTTTCACCGCTCTCGTTGATGGTGTTGTTGATCGCGGTGACCTGTCCGGTCGTCGTGTCGATGACCGGGGAACCCGAGGTGCCCCCGATGACCTGGCACTGCGGGGTGTAGCGGACGGAATCCTTCCATGTCCACTGGTCCTCCTTCACGCGGTAGGCGAACCCGTCGACGGAGCAGGAGTAGACCCGCTTCCAGTAACCGGAGACCACGTCGATCGCGTGTCCTTGCACCGGGTGGGCCGCGGACAGCGTCAGCGGCGCGATTCCCGTGGACTGCTGTATCTGGGCGTAGGTCTTGGTCAGGTGGTAGAGCGTGACGTCCGTGTCGGTCATCGTCGCGTAGACGACCTTGTCCGCCTTGAGCGTTCCGGCGGTGCCGGCCGAGGCGTTGAGCAGTGTGAAGCTGCGGGTGGACGACTGGTTGGTGATGACCTGGCCCGCGCTCGGGAAGCCGGTTTCGAGGCAGTGGCCGTTCGTCATGACCAGACCCGGGTCCGTCGCCTGCGAGTTCGGCATGCGAACCAGGGAGCCCGAGCAGTTGCTGAGCGCCACGGTGCCGGCGAACGAGGTGGCTTTCACCGAGGCGGGCGTACTGCCGGGGTGCGCGGCGGCCGTCACAGCGGCGGGGGTCGTCCCGCCCGCGCGGTCGGGCGCTGCGGCCGCCGTGCCCGTGGTGGCCGCCAGGGCGGCGGCACCGAGGGCGACGGCGGTGAGGGTGGCGAGGAGAGGCTTGCGCATGGTGATGGTCGGTCCTCTCGGTTCGGCCCGGGAGCGGGTGGCCCCGGACGGCGAAGGGTGACCGCATTGTCGGCGTACAGCCAACTTCTCCGCTACCCCACCACTCCGTCCTGGCTCTTTCTGCTCCCTTGACGACCACGGCACCGGGCCTGTCTTCCGTGGCTCTGGGCACACGAAGACCGGCCGTCCCGGCACTTCGGGCTCGTCACACGGTCACGTCGAGGTGCACCGGTGAGGTGTGGCCGGGGCGACGATTCAGCCGCTCCTCCGCTTCCCGGCACCGGAAGAGGCCCACTGGACCGTCGATGACCCGGGCTGATGACCCGGGCCTGGCCCCTTGGCCGTGCCGACGTGCCCGAAGGCCCGTCCATGGCGCCGGGAGGGACGATATCCAGCCATGACCTCGCTCACAGAGCATCGGTACGGGACCCGCATCAGGGCCGCTCGCCGTCCGTGATGAGCCCGTTCCAGCCCCAGCGGGGAGTCGGGCCCGGGTCGCCGAGATCCTCACCCACCGGGCCGGCGGAAACATCCCGGGCGATCCGGGTGCCCCAGTCGAAGTACTCCATGACGCGGCGGCGCAGAAGCTCGTCGTCCGGAAGCTCCCTGCTGACGGCACTCGTCATGAGCTCCATCCAGCGAAGACGCTGCTCCTCTGTGATCGACAGCCCGAGGTGGGCGCGCAACAGAGCCTGGTGGCCGCCGAGTTCGTCGGTGAAGCGGGTGGGCCCGCCGAAGATCTCGGCGAGCCAGATGGCTACGTGTTCGGTGTGGGCAGGGGTGAAATCGACGAAGACCGGCGCGAGCAGGGGGTCGGCCAGGACGCTCTCGTAGAAGGTGGCGCTCAGCCGTCGGAGAGCGTCGGTCCCGCCGACGGCCTCGGCCAGGGTTTCCGGATGCCCGGTCATGCGGTTCCTCTCCCGGCAGGGGGCAGGGACGTGCGTTCGCAGGCCCTCATCTTGCGTCCCGGTATGCCGCAGGGGCGTTCTGCCACACGGTGCGGCCGACGAACTCGCGTGCGGCCGCTCCGTGCGCCCGGCGAAGCAGCGTCGTCCGGCCGATTTGATGCTGCCCCGCCGCGCGATCCGCTGCGGCTTCCGCCCCTTCTGCCGGACGGGTCAGCCGTGTGACTCAGGTCTCACGATGCGCGTGCAGCAATCGGGGCCGCTTTCCCGTCGTGGAGGGGTGACAGGAAGGGATGGGGATGTGGACCTGGCAACCGAGCACGATGTCCGTACCGGAATCAGCAAGGCCGGGCCTGTGGAGTCGCAGGACGACTTCGATGGCTTCGTCGTGGCCCGGTCAGCCGTACTGTTCCGAGGTGCCCTCGTCTTGACGGGGAATCACGAGGCCGCGGAGGACCTGGTCCAGGAGACCCTGGAGCGGGCCTGCCGCAAGTGGCGCACCATCGCCGCCAAGGACTCTCCGGAGGCGTACGTGCGGCGGATCATGGTGAACCTGGCCAACGACCGGTGGCGGAGGTTCCGTCGCACGGTCCCGCATCAGGACGGCGGCGACCGTGCCGCCCCCGGGGACCAGTACGGGCGGGTCGACACGAGGGACCAGCTGGTCCGGGCTCTCCAGGGTCTGCCGATGCGGATGCGGACGGTCGTGGTACTGCGGTACTTCCATGACCTGTCGGACGACGAGATAGCGGCCGACCTGAAGATCTCGCCGAGCACCGTGCGGTCCCAGCTCGCTCGCGGTATGGACAAGCTCAGAGGCCAGTTCCCCGCACTCTCCAACCCTTCAACACCGCAGCCCACGGAAGGAACCCGATGAGTTCACCTGATTCGCCGCCTTCCGGCTGCACCTCCTTCGAGCAGGAACTGGTGAGTGCCATGAACGACTTCGTCAACAGCACCCGGACGCCGCACTTCGACACGGCCACCATCGCGCGCGGGGCTCGTCGCAAGCGGGCCACGGCCATCGCGGGCATCGCCACCGCCCTCGTCGTGGCCGGTGCGGGCACCGCCCTGGCGGTCGGCGCCGTTGGCAGCGGTTCGGACACCGCGCGGCCGGCCGCCGCGACCACCGCCGCCGCCGACGGCACCACCTTGCTCGTCCGCACCAGCGACGGTGGGACCACCACGGAGCGGCTGGCCGGGGTGAGTGCGGCGAGGGCCAGGGTGACGCTCGTCCATTTCGGCCTCACGCCCACGTTCACCCGGGTCCAGAAGGCGGACTGCCAGAAGCCGGAGGACGCGGTGGTCTCGCTCTCGCCGCATGCCCCGACGGTCGTCCACGCCGGTGACACGGTCCTCGTGACCACCTGCTATCGCTGACCCTCGCGGAACCAGGCTCGCGGAACCAGGGGCGCGCAGAGGAACACCGTGCTGTCGAACACCGTGCTGTCGAACACCGTGCGTGAACTGCGGGGTCGGGAGCGAGAGTGCGCGACGTGTTCCTCTGCAAGCCCTGGCCTCGCCGTTCGGCTGACGTGAGGCCGGTTGGTGGCCGGGGACGGGGAAGTGCCTTCGACGCGGACCGCATCACCAAGGTCGACTACTCCGACAGCACCCCGGACGTCATCTATGTCTACGACAGCTTCGGCCGCACCAGGACGCGGACCGACGGGACCGGCACCACCACCTACGGCTACGACGATCTCGGCAAGCTGACGTCGCGTACAGCTACCTCAGACGGCGGGACGATCTCCTACGCCTACGCCTACACCTACGACAAGAACGGCAACCAGACCTCCGTCACCGACGCCCGCGGCACGACCACATACGCGTACGACAACGGCGACAAGCTGACCCAGGCGATCACCGACGCACCGTCCACCCAGACGAAGATCGGCTTCGCCTACGACGACCGCGGCCGGCGCACCGACACCTGGTACGGCACCAACAACTCCCACACCATCTTCAAGGCCCACGTCCACCAGGACTACGACAAGTCCGGCCGCATCAGCCGCGTCTGGGCCGACCAAGGACCCGCCACCGCACCCACGCGCTGACACCGGTGAGAACGTCGACTACGTCTACGGCACCACCGACCAGTACGGCCAGCCCGTCATCGAACAGGTCAAGCTCGACACTGGGACCGCCTACATCGACCACGACCCACCACCGGTCAGCCGTTGTCGCTGCGCACCACCAACGGTTACGAGGCGTACTACATCATCGACGGCCTCGGCAGCCCCGTGCAGTTCATCAACCAGTCCACCGTCCAGTCCGCCGTCTACTCCTACGACCCCTACGGCGCCCAGACCGACCAGGCCAGCGGCACCGCAGCCATACAGAACCCCTATCGATACGTCGGCGGCACCTACGACCGCACCACCGGCTACATCAAATACGGCCAACGCTGGTACGACCCCACCACCGGCCGCTTCACCACACAGACGCCCTCACCTTCCTCGCCAACCCCGCCAACGGAAACCGCTACGCCTACGCCGGCGACGATCTATCAACAACACCGACTCCACCGGGATGTTCGACTTCGACAGCGCTCTCAGTACTCTCAGTTCGTTTATCACAGTGGGCGGCGGGGCCGGGGCCACTGGGGGCTGCATCATCTGGTCCGGCAGGTCCGCGAGCTGCGGGGCGTAGGCGAACCCGGCCAGGGTCAGCAGCCCGAACACGATGTCGCTGTTTATGTGGACAGTTCAAGTTGATCTTCCTTCGAGGCGTCGTCAGGCCGTGCGGACATAAGGTGAGGCTTTCGATGAGGTGGCAGGGGGGAAGTGTTGTGGAGGTCACCGTTCAATGGATACGGACGTCTTGGACGAAGCAGTCTCGTGGAGGCGAGGCCGCGGCTCGCAGGAACGCCGTCCCGGTCGGCTTTCGCGTCCCGCCTATGTCGCCCGCGGTCGCGCACGTGGTCCGCATGCATGAGAGCGACGGCTTCGACCCCTTCGACGGCCAGGAAGACCTGCGCAAGGTCGACGTCCAGCTCCTCGAAGACAAGGGGCGGTTGCGAGTCCTTCCCCGGGTCCAGCCTCTCTTTGCCATACCTCCTCGGCCACGACGGCCCCCGGCCATACGGCTTGTTCCCGGTCAGTGGGTCCGCTGGCAGCTCAACTACCGTTTCAGCAGCGCGGCGGGAGTGCGGGGCTGGTCGTACTGGCTCGACACCTTCAACATCGCTTACGGACCGGTGGAAGCGGACGTGTTCTTGTCTCCGCCCACGGTGCTGGTCGATGAGCAAGGACCGGTCCGATAGCCATAGCCCCCAGGTAGCAGTCACGGGCTGGCGTTCTCGGCTTCCTTTTCCGGATGGGCGGGTTGACCGAGGTCCGCGAGAAGCTTGTCGATACGGTCGCTCGTGCAGCGGTGTCGTTCGACCTCGCGCTCCCAGCCGCGTTGGGCGGCGTCGAGAGCGAGAGTCTGCTCGACTTCACGTCGGGCCCGCAGACGTGGTGCGTACTCGGGCGTGGTGACGAACTTCGCGCAGGTCAGGTAGAGGTCGCATTCACAGGGGCCTTCGGCGGGGAGGCGGAGGCAGCGGCCGAGTTCGAGTTCGGTCTTGAAGAAGTTCGTCGTGAGCCAGTCGACCGCGGTGTCCGGCAGCGAGCCGTTGCGCAGTTCGTCGGCGGCCGGCCCCAGCGATCGTGGCGCCGGGGCCGAGCACGGCTCTGTAGTCGCGCAGTACTTCCTGGTCACTGACCTGCGCATACACCAGGGCCATGCTGATCGAGGTGTGGCCGAGCACCTTCATGATGGTGTGGAGCTTCGCGCCGCGCTCAGCGAACTGGGTACCGACGGTGTGCCGGAACCGGTTCGCATTGGATCTTGCTTCGATCGTGGGGTTTGAGCCCTGCTCCGTACGGTTCACCGCTTCCTACCCGCCATAAGCGCCAGTGGGAATTACCCACGTACGGCCAGTTAGTTGACCACTCTCAGTAACCTGTCTGGAGGCGCTCGATCGGGCATTCGTGATCTCCCCTGCCCGTCCGGTTGAAGATCACAGGACCGGATCACTCTGACGTGTGCCCTACGAAGTAGATCCGAACGGCGGCGGCCGGATCTGTCCGGACTTATCTCGCAGTTTCCGAGGGAGGGCCGTCGATCATGTCGTGCACGGCGGCCTCAGCGGCACGGGATTTGTCGATCTTGTGCAATGCGCCAGGACTTTGGGGAGAATCTACGTCGGCGCTGGGTGCGGCAGTTTCCTGTGTCGTTACACCCAGGCCGATCCATGCCCCCCCATTCCAGGGAGAGTTCGTGCAGGAGCAGGACACGCTCGGCAACACCTATTCCGTCTCCTACAGCGATGTCACCGTCGTGTCGGTCAGGCAGGAGTTCGTCGAAGGCACCCCCGACGGGCCGGTCCCGACGGTGACGGCCACGGTGGCCCGTGAAGGTATGCAGCGCAAGACATTGGGCGCTCACCGCGCGCGGGTACACGTCGCAGGGTATGAGGCAGGTGATACCTACCATCAGGTCCCCGATAAGCAGGTACTGGTGGTCTCCGGCGGATCCCTGGACGGGCAGGTCATCGCGGATATCAAGGCGACATTCTCCGACGTTGGGAACCCTGCCAACAGCAAGTCCGCCACCTACACCGTCCAGATCGAGCCAGGCGTCACCACCGTCGACCTGGACGTGGCCGTCATCGACCCCGACCGGGAATCCATGATCACCGTCGCCATCACCGAGGTGAGTTGGGGCACCTCGGGCAGTGGCACGCTGGCCGCCGGCCTCGACGCCGTCACCGGCGTCGAGGAGGTTCAGTACGCCGACGGCTCCTACGCCCTGGATACCGAAAGCGCCTTCCTCCTGGATCCCGAGAGCCTCCTGGATCCCGAGAGCGAGGACACCCGCCGCGATCCCCGCTTGCGTGCCGGGATCACCTTCCACTCCGTCGAAAGCGAACTCCCTAACGATTTCGGTCCCGGGCCAGTCCTCGAGGACGAACCGAGCCCCGAAGACGACTCGTAGCCCACGGCTACCTCCTTAGCCATCACGAGCAGCGGGGACGTTTCGCCTATCCCTCGCAGGAGGTCCAGGTCCAGGTCCAGGGAGGTTGAGTTCGTCGCGGGTGCCGTCCCAGAGCTCGCGGCGAACACGCGACCAGCCGCTCGTCCGTCGCCGACCATCACTGGCCCGATTCCCTCGGAGTTAAGTTGATCATGGCCGATTGCGTGGGGCACTCTCCCTGGTCAGGGCGGTCCCAAGATCGTCTCGTGTGTGCAGCAGGTGTAGCTCACGAGTGGTCTGGCCGGTTGAGCCTGGTGATCAACTCGCGGTTGGCGAATCGGGCGGCCAAAACCACGCCCGGGTTGTTTACGCAGAGTGGTGATTGGCGGCCAGATAGGCCCCCGCTATCTGGCCGCCAGTGGGGAATCTCAACTGGCCACTAACAAACCCCAGAGACGACTTCCGTGAAAGCCAACTCAACTGAGAACGGCACAATGTCGCCTGGCCGAACTATCTGGCAGCACTGCAGGTCAGGGCCTCGCCGCTCGGCAGATGGAATGGGACAGGACACTTTGCCCTGCCGGTCCGTGACGCCGGGCGGTGAGGGGTGAGGGTTCGCGGTTCCGAGGTCGGCCAGCTTCGGCGCGATGTCCTTGTCGTAGCTTCCGAGGTTGCCGTCGAAGGCGGTGGCGTACGCCTTGATCGTCGGTCGATACCGGACAGCCTCGCGACCGTGGCATCACCATTGAACGAACGGGGCGATACCACCCGCGAGTGATCTTGTCCTGAGCTTCGGCATTCTGCGGATCTTGGGCTGACCCGGCCGGGAGCATCGGGCTGTACGGCGTCGGCAAGGTGCCGCTCCTCGCCTGAGGGGGATACGCCCAGAAGGAATTGGAGAATTCATGGGATCCACTGACGGCGTCGGGGTGTCGACGCTGGTGTCGACTTCGGCCTTTGGCGGCATGCGGTCCAACGGCGTCGAATCCGAGACGAACCGCATCCCCTGCAACCTGAGCCGCTCCCCGATCCGGACGAAACCGAAGGTCGTCAACCTGACAACGATCCGAGTGACGGCCGCTGACCTGCTCCGCGAATGGGCGACGCCTACAGGCCGAGGTCCTGGGCGGCGAGTTCGGTGCCGCGCAGGCGGACCTCGATCTTGGCGAAGGCCGTGTCCCGCGAGGTGGAGGTGTCGTCGGCGAAGGGGGCGAAGCCGGCGTCGTCGCAGGTGCCCAGCTGGTCGAGCGGGATGTGGCGGGCGGCCTCCAGGACGCGGTCGCGTACCTCCTCGCGGGTCTCGACGCGGGGGTCGATCGGGTCGGTGACGCCAACGAACACGCGCGCACCGGACGGCAGGTAGGCGGCGGCGGTCTTCAGGACGCGCTCGCGGTCGGGCTCGCCGGACAGGGCGAGGTAGAAGTTGCCGACCGTGAGCTGGAACAGCCTGGGCAGCAGTTCGGTGTACTCGACGTCGAGGCTGTGGGTGGAGTCCTGGTCGGCTCCGGGGTCGGTGTGCACGCCGATGCGGGCCTGCTCGTCGGCGGTGAACCGGCCCAGGACGTTGTTGTTGAGGGCGACGAAGTCGTCGAGGAGAGCGCCGGAGGGGTCGAGCTTCAACGACAGCCGGCCCTCGGTGAAGTCCAACTGCACGCGGTGGGCGCCCGCGTCGAGGCATCCGCGGATCTCGGCCTCGGCCTCGTCGGCGAGGTCGGCGAGGAACGCCTCGCGGGAGTATCCGGCGATGCCGCCGGCCGGGTAGAGCAGGCTGAGGGCCGAGGGTGCGACCACGGCCTGCTTGACCGGGAGGTCGGTGCGGGTGCGGGCGGCGCGGAGGTAGGTGTCGGCCCGCACCTGGTAGCGGAACGGTCCGCCGGTCAGGACCGGCAGCTGCCGGGTGTGCCCGTCGGCGAACGGGATGACGGCGCCGTCGGTGCCGAGGCCCGCCAGGCCGGTGAGGGGGTAGGTGAGCGAACTTGGCTTGCGCTGGTCACCGTCGACCAGAACCGGGCTGCCCAGCTCCGCCAGCCGGGACAGGGTGCTCGCGACGGCGTCGTCCTGGACGCGCGCCAACTCCGCCTCGCTGAGTCGTCCTTGGGCGTGGTCGTTGTACGCCTGCACCAGTGCGTGCGGACGGGGAAGGCTGCCGATCGGCTCGGTAGGAATGTTCATGATCCGCACCCTAGAAGACACCGGCATACCCCCAGAACGGGCGTGAAACCCGCCCGATGACGCCGCACCCCCGATTCCCGGGCCTACCGGCGGGACGTCACCACAACTCATGGAGCACGAGGTTCACCCGATCGAGCCGCTGGGCCCTCGAAGAAGGCCACGGCCAAGAGGACCGCGAAGAAGCCGCCCGCCAAGCGGCCTGCTGGTCCTCCGCCATCAGATCGACCCAGTAGGGCGTGCCGGTTGCGTACGGTGTGGTGACCTCAGGCATTGCTCGTTCTCTCTCCAGGAGGTCCGACGACCACCGCCCGGTACGACCCTGCGCGTCCGCCGCCTTCACGACGGTCCAGACGGCAGCGAACGACCGCGCGCAGGCGCCGACGGTGATCATGCGATACGACGAAGCGCCCTCGGGGGCTGTCAGAGACGCTGACCACCGTTCCAGCCGCGAGATCACCGACCACCTGCGGGCATCAGAACCTTCTCGCCGTGCGCAGGGATGCGGGCGAGAGTTACATCAGCTTCGGGGCCCGAGCCAGGTTGCCGTCGAAGACGGTGGCGTGCGCTCATACTGGCCAAGTAGAACGCTCAGTCACACCTGGGTGCCGGCCTTCGAGCGGGATTGGGCGAAGGCCCTGGAGGACTCCCGCCACAGCTACAGCCTCACGCCGTTGCACGACGTCGTCCGCGCTTGGCAGCTGCGCGTCGCCGCCAGCCCCGGCCGTCGACGCGTACATGGACTCCGGCAGGGACGAGAGCGGCTTCGTCGACCTCGCCGACACCCTCGCTGCTCGGTGACCGAGGCCCCCTGGACGGTGCGGCTTTCCCCGCAGGCCGCGAAAGCCCTCACCGAACTCCCCGTGCCCGCAACCGAAATGGTTCGCGACATCCTCGACATCGCGGTGCGCTCGCCGTGGGGCTGGCCCCAGTGGAACACCGGCGACCCTGAAGGTGAAGACGTCCACGCCGCCTCTGTCGGGCAGCTATCCGTCGTCTACGTCATCAACCGGCTCACCCGGCGTCTGTCCGTCATGGACATCGTCTGGCTCGGCTGACTCTCTCGGACGCAGTTCCGACACCGGCAGGTCACCTGCCGGGGGCGGGGCCACCACAGACTCCCGGCCATTCAGGCTCCCAGGAAGAGCTGGGGAAGCTGTCCGACCAGCTCCAGGGCCGCGATGTAGTTCAGCCGGGCCTGCTTGATCCGCTGAACGTCCGCGACCAGAGCGGCGTACAGCTCCCCGGTGTCGCAGCCGCGCTGCTCGCAGAGCACCTGCAGTGCTTCCTCCTGCCTTCCGGTCCGGGCCGATGAACCGCTTCACGCGGTCCCGCTCTGCCATCCAGCAGCCTCAGCTGAAGGGCGTGGTCAGCGGCGGGGTGATGCGCTGGCGTGAACCAGGGCCCGTGCCAGGTCGGTGCTCTCCGGAAGGCTGTCGATGGACAGGGGCTGCGTGGCGACAGCACCCTCATGCAGCACGAGGAGCTGGGTGGCGAGGGCGGCCGGGCGCGAACAGCCCGCTGCGGTGGCGAGTTCCTTGAACAGGTTCAGCAGCCAGAGCTTCTGGTTCGCGGCGATGCGGTGTGCGGGATGCGAGGGGTCCGGGAGTTCGGCGAGTGCGTTGATGAAGGCGCATCCGCGGGTGTGGGTTTCGCTCCAGGTCCGCAGCGCCTCGAAGGGTGCGGTGACGGCCTCGGCGGGAGTGTCACTGGCGTCGACGGCGGCGCGGACGAGCGACCGCCAGCGCTGGTCGCGGCCCGTGAGGTAGATCGCCACGAGATGGTCTTTCGAACCGAACTGGTTGTACAGGGTCCGCTTGGTCACCCCTGAGTGCTCAGCGATCAGATCCACGCCGACCGCTGTGATTCCGCGGTTGTAGAACAACTCCTCGGCGGCTGCCACGATGCGGCGGCCGGCCGGCGTCATGGGCCGCGCTTCCTGCACGTCGGGCCTCCTTCACTGATCGGTGTACGGTGAGAGATGTATACAGATCAGTATACCTGCGAGGAGGTTCACGTGATGAGTGCGTCCCAGTTCATGCGAGCGGTGCGCATCACGGGGCACGGAGGGCCGGAGGTTCTTGAGCCGGCGGAGGTCGCCGTCCCCGCCCCGCGGGCAGGGGAGGTGCTGGTCCGGGTCGCCGCGGTGGCCCTGAACAACACCGACCTGTGGACCCGGGAGGGCGCCTACGGCCGTCCGGGAGACCCGAAGGCGTTGTCGGGCTGGCGGGGCCCGGTCGACTTCCCGCGTATCCAGGGCGCCGACGTGGCCGGCCGCGTCGTGGCCGTCGGGTCCGGAGTGGAGGGGAGCCTCGTCGGACGCCGAGTGGTCGTCGACCCCGCGATCTACGACACCGAAGGGCCGCACGCCAACCCGGTGGGCCTGATGGGGAGCGAACGCGACGGCGGATACGCCGAGTACGTGACAGCGCCGGCCAAGCGTGTGCACGACGTGACGCAATCCCCGCTCACCGACGACCAGCTCGCGGCGTTGCCGACCGCCTACGGCACGGCACTGGGCATGATCGAGCGAGGCCGGCTGCGGAAGGGAGAAACCGCCCTGGTCTCGGGAGCGTCCGGTGGTGTCGGTCTCGCGCTGGTGCAGATCGCCCGTGCCCGCGGCGCAAGGGTGATCGCCATCAGCAGCGGACCCAAGATCGATGCGGTGCGCGAAGCGGGCGCGCACGCAGTCATCGACCGCGCAGGAGATGTCACCGAGCAGATCCGCACTGCCGCCCCGGGGGGTATCGACGTCGCACTCGACATCGTGGCCGGCGAACTGGTCGGCGAGGGGATGCCGCTGCTGCGCGAAGGGGGCCGGTGGGTCGTCGCCGGGGCACTCGGTGGTTACGGTGTGACCTTTGACGTGCGCCGTCTCTATCTGCACAACGCCCAGGTGATCGGGTCCGCGATGCATACACCCACCCACTTCGGCCTCCTCATGGACCTGGCTCGTCGGGCCGGGGTCGAACCCGTCATCGCCGCGGCCTTCCCGCTGGACCAGGCCGCTCGGGCGCAGGAAGAACTCTCCCGCAGGAGGCACGTGGGGAAGATCGTCATGCACCCCTGAGTTCGGTCCCGTGGATCACGGACGGAGCCATGGGCGGACCGCCGCGACAGTGACGGTGCCACGGGGGACGCAGCCCCTCCTGCCGTGGCGGATGTGTGATCACCGCCTCCCACCCGGTCTCGGACGTGGCCGGGTGGAAGGCCGTTGGGCGTCCTTGTGCCGTGGTATGTCAGCTTCATGGCGACACGTATGGAAGGGCCTGGCGGCCGTTCCTTCTTCCGGCGGCTCCGGTCTGCGGTCCACGGCTCGATTGCCGGCCGGGGATGGGAGCGGAGTAAGCAGATGGAGCTGGGGCAGCGGTCCCTGGGCTTCGCGGCTCTGGGGTTCCTCACCTTGGTCCCGCTCCTCGTCATCGTCTCGACGGCTGACACGGGGCAAGGGCGCGGGTTCGCGCAATGGCTCGGTGAAGGGACGGGTGTGTCCACGGCGTCCCGGATGCGCATCGAGATGCTGTTCGGCAGTCCGGGCCAGGCTCTGCGCAGTACCACGGTCCTCGGGATCGCGGGCCTGGCGGTCTTCGGCCTGTCCTTCGGCGCCCTCGTGCAGAGCGGATTCGAGAAGGTGTGGGATCTGCCTGCGGCCCGGTGGTGGGCCCGCTGGCGGCAGGTCCTTTGGCTCGCCGTCCTCACCAGCTACCTCTTTGTCGCCGCGACCACCGCGCGGCGGCAGTCCCTGTTCGACGCTGCCCTCCTCTCCCTGAGCGCCGTTCTGTTCTTCTGGTGGTCCCAGCACCTCCTGCTCGCCGGCCGGGTGCGGTGGAGCGCCCTCGCCCCCGGCGCGGTGGCGACCGTGCTGGGCATCATCGGCCTCCGCGTTTTCTCCGCGCTCGTCTTCTCCCCGCTCATCGCCTCCAGCGCCGTCACCTACGGTCCCATCGGGACCCTCCTGGTCCTCCAGTCCTGGTTGGTCGGCGTCGGTGTCGTCGTCTTCGGCGGCTGCCTGGTCGGCCGCCTGGCACACGAGGAGTTGCACAGCCTGACCCGGGGCGGAGGCCGGCGGCGGTGACCCCACCCAGGGTTCCTCCTGGCGGGGCGAGCGGAGCCCGCGCAGTCGGCAACGGGCGCCTGCCTGTCCGCCGTCCCGCCTGTCCGCCGTCCCGCCTGTTCGCCGTCCCGCCTGTCTGCTGTCTCGCTCGTCCAGGACACGTACCGGGTCCGCGCCCATACCGGGTGCGCGAGCATCGGGTGCGAACACCGGGCGCGCGAACACCGGTGCCCCGGACCGGATTTCGCCCGGACCGGGGCACCGCCGGGCGACCGCGACGACGACGCAAGGGGTGGTGCTGCTGCCCGGGACGCGAGGTGGGTGCCCACGCGTCGTGCGCCGCGAGGCTCTGTGAGGGCTACTCCCGGGTCGAGCAGGGGTCGCAGCAGGAGCGGGCGGGTTCGACGCAGATGGTGACGGTGTCGGTGTTGTTGGTGGTGTCGGGATCCGTTTCGTTACCGGTGGCGGTCGCAGTATTGCCGGCCCGGCCGGCCTTGGTGGCCTTGGCCCGCAGCACCAGGGCGGCGGTGGCGCCTTCGGCCAGGTCGCCCACGGTCCACTGCCCGGTGGCCGGGTCATAGCTGCCGGGTGTGCCCTCGGCGGACAGGAAGGTGAGGCCGTCGGGGAGCCGGTCGGTGACGGTGACGCCGGTGGCCCGGTTCGGGCCGGTGTTGCGGACGGTGACGCGGTAGGTCACCGTCTGGCCGACGGTGACGGTGGTTGCGTCGGCTGCCTTCATCACGGTCAGGTCGGCTGCCGGATTGACCTGCGTGACCTGCTCGTTGGAGGTGGACGTCAAGGGCTCGGGCTTGTCGCCGAGCCGGTTCTCGTAGGAGGCGGTCGCGGTGTTGCTGATCTGCTTGCCGCCGCTGGCCCGGTCGATGACGACCCGGTACTCCACCGTGGTCCCCGCCGGCAGGTTCTCGGTGTTGGGCAGACTGCCTCCCTCCGCGCCGGAAGCGCTGTTGCCGAGATGGAAGACGACCTTGTTCGCCGCAGCGTCGTAGTACGCCTGGTCGTCACCCTGTGTGTCGCTCTTCGCTCCGGCGTTCGGGCCGTCGACGATGTGCAGGGAACCGGGCAGATACGTCGTCCCCTGCGGGACGCCGTCGGTCAGGACGAGGTTCTCGGCGGCGCCGCCGCCTTCGTTCCTGGCGGTGATGCGGTAGGTGACGGTGTCGCCCACCTCCAACGGCCCCGCGGGAACAGCGACCTTGGTGAGCACCACGGCGGGGGCGGTGCCGAAGAAGATGCCGTCCAGGAAGTTGCCGATGCCGGGGTTGCCGCCGGCGGCGGAGATGGAACGGAAGGCGAAGCGCGTCAGCGTCTGACCCGCCGGGACGGTGTAGGTGCCCGTGTAGTAACCCCAGGCGGTGTTGCCGTCGGTGCAGCGCCTCTGCTGCACCGTGGAGCCCGGTGCGCCGATGTCCAGCGCCATGGTGTCGTCCCCCTGGCGACCACGGTGGTACAGCCGCCAGTACAGCTTCGTACCGGGCGTGGTCGGCAGGTCCTGGTAGAGCGTGGAGACCTGGTACGCGTTGAGCTCGGCGAACTGGACGCCGTCGGCTGACGGCACACCGTTGAAGCCCGTGTGCCACAGCTCGATCGTGTGGTCGGTGGCGGTGGTGAGCCAGCCCGGGACCCGCTTGGCCGTTTGCGTCTGCGAGGCGTCCGGCAGGTACTCCACACCGGTCACGGCGGGCTGTTCGAAGCTGCCGTTGACCAGGGCGACCCGGAGCGGAGCAGGAGGTGTGGACATGGTTCTCTCCTCAAGTCGATGCCGCTGGAGTGCACCGCCGACCGGCCGCACATTTTGCGCACCGTGGCGGAGCCGAAACCTCCATAAGCGCAACGCATTCAGAGAAATACGTAAAGTGATGCTCAAGTGGGGTCGGCCAACCCCGCGCGGCAGGTTTACGACCACGCCCCTGGACCGCCCCCATCACCCCGTCGCCCATGCTGCCGTCGGCGCACCGCTCCCACCACACGCGCCTCCCGGTTCCCTCCCGCCCACCACCTGCCGTGGCCGAAAGCCCCCATTGCACCTCGTCCGCTCACCCTTGCGCAGCGTGAATCCGGCGCCACGAGATTGACGCTCCGGGCGTCGTGAGGAGTCCCGCGCGGGACGGCGCCAGGACCCGACTGGACGCCGGTCTCCGCCGTCGCGTGCCCGATCGCCCTGCTGCCTGGCTGTTCGGCGACGTCCGGACGGGCCCTGTGCTAAGCGACCCGTGCCCTCCGCCACTCCACTTCCTCGGCGGCCATGGGGGCCTGGACGCTGTACACGTCACCGACCCGCAGCTACCGGAGCCGCCCCGGCGAGCACGGCGAGCGCCACCAGGACGACAGCGGGCATGCGCCGCCGCGGGGGAAGAGCACCACGGCGACCAGGGCCGTGCCCAGTTGGATGCCCGGGTGCGGCGGATCGAAGAATCTGAGTACCCCGACGTACAGGAGCAGTGAGGCGACCGCCGCACCGGCCGTCTCCGCGGCGGCCCGACCGGCAGTCGGGCGCGCCGGGGGCTCCCACTCCGGTGCGGCGGGACGGCGGAAACCGCTGATGAGGGACACGTCGACCAGTATTGATCGCGAGGGGCGCGTGGGCGTGAGTCCCAGGGCCCATCCGGGACTCTGCCTTTCGACAGAGCCGCGCCCCCCCGGTGGAGCTACCCGGGCCTTCCGGCCTCCGCCGGTCGAAGCTCCGTGCGGAGGAGGGCGAGTGCCGCGCTGACCGGTGGCACGACCAGTGCGGTCAGGAGCAGCAGGCTCACCGCGGCCGGGACGATCTCCATCACGGCGCCGGCGGCGTAGGGATTGTCGTTCGTGAGCCACAGCACGGCGAGGCCGACCGGGTGGGCGAGGGGCTCGGCCGCGTGGGACAGGGCGCCGTACGCCGCGACGACGACGGCCGTGAGCAGCAGGCACACGCTGAACGCCCGCCACCGTCGCGCGCCACCCGTCAGTGTCCAGGACCGGCGTACGGCGGCCCGCGCGGTGGGCGCGCCGTTCACCGCGGCGGCGGTGGCGAGGCCCAGACGGAACCACACGACGGCGGCAAGGGCGAGGACGACGAGGGGCAGGCCGTAGCCCAGCAGCCGATAGGGCGTGCTGGTCGATCGGGAGAGTCCCTCGATGTCGATGCCGCTGACGCCCCCGTTCTCGAAGAACATCCACCCGAGCAGGGCCGTCAGGGCCAGGGCTCCCGCGCACGCACTCGTCAGCAACTGCACGCGCAGGGCGAGCCAGGTGTAAGGGCGGCTGCGCCGCCACAGCTCGCCGGGGCCGGGCCGGCGGCCTTCCGCCTCCGCATCACGGGTGGCCACGGCGGATGCGCTGTGCAGCAGGGCGAGGACGACGACGGCGAGGGGCAGCAGCAGCCCCATGAAGGGGAAGCTCCTCAGGACGATGGAGACCCTCTGGTCCGGGAAGTAACCCAAAGGGGGGTCCTCGTACGCTATGTCGGAGCGTGCGTACTTCCATGTGAGGGCGAAGTCGTGCCACGAGAGGGCGAACGCCGCCGTCACCAGCGCGGTGCCGACGAGCGCGGCGAACAGTGCGACGCCGAAGGAGAAGCCGTACAGGCCGGGCCATCCGCTGCGGAAGAGCCCCAGGGTGCCTGCGGTGAGTCCCCGCCGGGACGGCCCCCCTTTCGGGGTTCCCGCGCCTTCCGGAAATCCCGGACTCTCCGCTCCGCCCTCCACTGCCGACCGCCCCTTCTCCCGTGTCACCCTCGCGCACCCTTCTCCGTCTCGTCCCGCGACGACGATCCGTCCCGTGACGACGATGTCAGCCTGTCGCTCACTCGTGCTGGTACTCGTGTTTGTACTAGTGCTTGACCGGCGGGCAGTAGCCGGTGTTCTCGCCGATGGTGTTGATTTCGGCGTTGGGGCGGGGGTCGCCCGCGTAGTTGATCTGGTTGGTGCAGCTGGTTCCGGGCTTCTTGGGGGTGCCTGCGGGCTTGGTCTGCTTTTCGGGTGCGGGGCAGTGGCCGGTGTTCTCGCCGATGGTGTTGATCTCGGCGTTGGAGCGGGGGTCTCCGGCGTAGTCGGTCTGGTTGGTGCAGCTGGTTCCGGGCTTCTTGGGGGTGCCTGCGGGCTTGGTCTGCTTTTCGGGTGCGGGGCAGTGGCCGGTGTTCTCGCCGATGGTGTTGATCTCGGCGTTGGAGCGGGAGTCGCCCGCGTAGTTGATCTGGTTGGTGCAGCTCACCCCCGCCTTCGTGGACGTACCCGACGTCGAGCCTGCGCCGGACTTGGATGGGGCAGCGGGGGACTGCGTACTGGAGGAGGAGCCGACCCGGGAAGAGGAGGTCGCGTCGGTGCCGTTGTTGTCGCAGGCCGTGAGTGCCAGACCGGCAGCCACAGCGGCCAGGGCGAACATCGATATCTTCTTCTTCCGAACGAGCATCATTCTCTCCTCAACGTTCCTGCCCTTGCCGGGCAGGCCTTCTGACCAGGTGGGACATCGGCCGAGCGGCCGGTGTCCCCAGGTCTCTTGCCGTGGTTCTGCGAGGTGTGATGGCGAGGTGGTCCGGTAAGTTCCTGGCTTGATCGCTGTATGACAGGACCGTGACATCCCGCCCCGGGGCCGGCCGCTCGCGCACGGCGGCCGGCTCTTCGACGCTGGTGCCTTCGTCGCGTGTCGGTTGGATGACGAGGCGCTGAGGCGCAGTCGCAGTTCGACACGTGAATCGTCGGTCCGGGATGCGGAGACCGACGAAGGTTGCCGGCAACGGCTCGCGGCTTCCGGCACCTGACGCTGTCGGCCCCTCTGGATACTCAGGACCGGGCGGCAACTGCGTCACGAATGGTGGTGGGCTCACCTGCGATGTCAGACCTGTCTGCCAGGCTGCGGTGATGGAGACGACGCTGCAACTGACGATCGACTGCGCCGACATACAGAGGCTGGTGGCGTTCTGGAGCGAGGCTCTGGGATACGTACCCGAACCTCCACCGGGCGGCCATGTCACCTGGCGGGAGTACTGGGCAGCCGCGGGGGTGCCTGACGAGGAGTTGCCTGTCGGCGCGGGCGATACCCCGGAGTCGATCGTCGATCCCGCAGGACATGGGCCACGCGTGTGGTTCCAGCAGGTTCCGGAATCCAAGACCGCCAAGAACCGAATACACCTCGACCTGAAGGTCGGTGGCGGACGCGACGTCTCGTTGGCGGTCCGCACGCAACGGGTCACCACCACAGTGGAGAGACTGGTCGAAGCCGGGGCCGGCGTCCTTCGGATCGCGGATGAGCCGGACATGGGGCACTACGCCGTCGTGCTGCAGGACCCGGAAGGCAACGAGTTCTGTGTTGTCTAGGAGTCGTCCGGCGACGCCGGTCCTGGCCACTCAGTTCACCGCGCCTGCGCGGGACTGAGCTCCCGTCAAGTCGGGCAGCAGCATGGAGACCCGGACAGTCCCCGGAGTCAGAGGCGAACGGTCAGTTCCACGGTGACTTCGTCCCCCGGAGAAAGGCCCTGCGGCTTGCGCACGGCCTGCTTGAGCGGAACCAGGTATCCGCCGTCCTTCGGGAAGAGCGACGTTGCAAAGGAGATCTCACCCACCCGGGCCTCAACAGGAATGACGCCCCAGCCGTACGTCGCCATCGGCGCCACCTCCCGTATATCGGCGGACTGCTCCGCCGGTACGGGAACGAAGTAGAACGGGGAAGGCCCGCGCCATTCGATCACATGGCTTGAGAAGACGATGTCCACAAGGCCGGCCCCTTCCTCGCGAAGGTCCACATCCCGTCAGCGTACAAGCGGTGCCGCCTCGTGGGGTGAGGACGCCTCGACTGCCCCTCGTGCCCCGCGCCCCGCGCCTTCGGCCGTCGCGGGAACGAGGTGGTCGAGTCCCTGCGCACTGCCCGTCGCTGCCTCGATCGAGCGCGGCAGCATGATGCTCTCGTAGGCGCGGACGGCGTCGCCGACGCTGGATTCGGTGACGAGGGCGCGGGCGAGGTCGGAGCCGTCGAGCATGGCGAGATTGGCGCCCAGCCCGACCGGGGGCATCAGGTGGGCGGCATCGCCGAGCAGCGTGACGCCGGGAACGTGCTCCCAGGTGTGCGGGGCGGGCAGGACGAACAGGGGCCGGTTGATGAAGCCGTTGTCGCTGTTCCGCAGGACGTAGTGCAGGCTCTCGTCCCAGTCGTCGAACATCCTCAGCAGGTGCGCCCGCACGGCCCCCTGGTCGCCGAGGTCGATACCGGCGGCCACGTGCCAGTCCTGCGGTGCGCGGAACGCGATGTAGGCGCGGATGTGGCCGTTGCTGTTGCGCTGGGCGACCAGGGTCCGGCCGGTGCCCTTCGCCAGCATCGATCCATTGCCGACCAGCCGCGCGAGGTCGGGATGCCGGGTGTCGCAGTGGTCGAATCCGGTCTCGACGAAGGTGACACCGGTGTAACCGGGTGCGGCGTCCGACAGGGCCGGGCGGACGCGCGACCAGGCGCCGTCGGCACCGACCACCAGGTCGAAGTCCTCGGTGGTGCCGTCGCCGAAGAGCAGCCGGCAGGTGCCGTCCGCCAGTGGGTCGACCCCGCTGACGGCGCGGTCCCAGCGCACCGTTCCCTCGGCGATCGAGTCCAGCAGCAGACCGCGCAGTTGGCCCCGGTCGATCTCCGGCCGGCCGCCGGTGGCGGAAGGCCCCTGCTGCGCCAGGGGGGCGGCGGTGGCGAAGTCGAGCACGCGCCACTCATCCCCTTCGGGGCGGGAGAGGGCGTGGAACCGGTCGAGGAGCCCCGCCGAACGGAGGGCGGCCTGGCCGGTGTCGGCATGCATGTCGAGGGTGCCGCCCTGTGGGCGGGCGTCGGCGGATGCCTCGCGTTCGAAGACGGTGACGGAGCAACCGTGTTGCTGCAGGACGCGGGCGCAGGTGAGGCCGCCGAGGCCGGCGCCGACCATCGCGATACGGGGTTCAAGGACAGAGTTCATGGGTGTGTCCCTCGGGAGGTGGGTGAGTTGCCGAGAGCCCGGCATCACCAAGAAAACACACGCGCTAAATAAATGCAATCACTAAACTTTTGTATCGAGTGCACTTCAAGATATGGTGGGCGAGTGACCGAACCGACCGGGCGCCGCGAGCGCAAGAAGGCCCAGACCCGTCAGTCCCTCGCCGACGCCGCCCTTGAGCTCTTCCTGGAGCGCGGCTACGACCAGGTCGGTGTCAAAGACGTCGCCGACGCCGCCGACGTCTCGGTGACCACCCTGTTCAAGCACTTCTCCGGCAAGGAAGCCCTGGTCTTCGATCAGGAGGACGACCTGGAGGCGGCACTCGTCGCCGCCGTACACGAACGCACCCCGGGACAGTCGATCCCGCAGGCGCTGCGCGAGTACGTCCTGCTGAAGCAGACCCAGTTCGCCGTCCATGTCGCGGACCCGCGGTTCGCCGACTTCACGCGCATGGTGCAGGAGACCCCCGCGCTGCGCGATTACGCCCACCGGATGTGGACGCGCCACGAGGCGGCCCTGGCGAGGGCCATCGCCGAGGCTGCGGGTGCCCCCGAGGGCGACGTCAGCTGCGCCGCCCTGGCCCGTTTTGCCCTGGAGGCCCGCAGCCTCATCCTGCGGCACGCCGAACCGCGCCGAGCCGCCGACGAGACCTTCGCGCTGCTCGAACACGGCTGGGCGGCCTCCCATCCGGGCAGCTGACCGGTCCGCGCGGAGTCCCGGTGTGCGAGGAGCCCGCGGTCCGTGCGGAATCCGGTGTGCGCGCCTGGGCGGGCCCGGGGAAGGGGAGGCCGTGTGCGGCTGATCGCTCAGGTGTGTCGCAGCGTCGCGGTGGCGATCTCCTGGAAGTCGCGCAGCAGCTTGTCGCGCCGGTCCGCTCGGACGACCAGGCACGTCTCGATCTCTGGGGCATCCGTGACGGGGAGGTGGGTGAGATCCGGGCGGGAGTACGAGCGCGCGACGCTCAGCGGGACCAGTGCGATGCCGTGCCCGGAGGCGATGAGCTCGAATTTCTCCTCAAGTGAAGACGTTCGGCGCGTCGGCGTGTCGAGCATCCGCTCGTCGGCGAGGTCCGCGGAGGTGAGCTCCTCACGGCGCGCCAGCGGGTGCGCCGTGGGCATGCAGGCGACCCGGGGTTCGTGGCCGATGGGGATGGTGTGCAGCCCCGAGTCGTCGAACGGCCGCCGCAGGTACCCCACCTGGGCCCGGCCGTCCCGGAGCGGCGCGTCCTGCTCCCACCACCGTGCCGGGACGACGTCGGTCTCGACATGCGGGTGGCGCGATGTGAAAGCCCGGATCGCATCCGACACATGCAGCCCGGGGGAGAAGGCGACAACGAGCCGTTGGACGCTGTGGTCGACGTCGTGCACGCGTCGCACCGCCGCCGCGACGGCCGCGAGGATCTCCTGCGCCTCCTCGTGGAGCTGCTTCCCTGCGGCCGTCAGCTCCACGCTGCGGGTGGTCCGCACGAACAGAGTGCACTCCAACTCCTGCTCGAAGGACCTGATTTGACGGCTCAGGACCGGCTGGGTGATGTAGAGCTGTTCCGCTGCCCGGCCGAAGTTCCGGTGCTCGGCCACCGCGACGAAGTAGCGGAGCTTGCGCAGATCGAGATCCATGCCGTGAAGGTATCAATCGCCGGGAAGGGTATTGGACGCCGCAGGTGGCACGCGCCGAGACTCGAAGCATGATCGTCATCACCGCTCCCACCGGCCAGATCGGCAGCCGGCTCCTGGACATCCTGCTCAACGAAGCCCCCACGCACGGCGAAGAGCTGCGCGTCATCGTGCGCGACCCCGGGAAACTCCCCGCCGCGGTCCGCGCCCGCGTCGACGTCGTCACCGGCTCCCACGGCGACGCGGCGGTCGTCGACCGGGCCTTCACCGGCGCGGACGCCGTCTTCTGGCTCGTCCCGTCAAACCTGCAAGCACCGAGCCTGGACTCGGTGTACTCCGGGTTCACTCGCGCCGCCGCAGGGGCGTTCAAGACCCACGGCGTGGGACACGTCGTCGGCGTCTCGGCGCTCGGCCGCGGCACTCCTGCAGCCGCCCGCGCCGGGCAGGTGACGGCGTCGCTCGCCATGGACGACCTCATCGCGAGCACAGGCGTGGCCTACCGCGCGCTCGCGAACCCGACCTTCATGGACAACCTGCTGCGGCAGGTGGCGCCGATCCGCGACCAGGGCGTGTTCACCGACACCGTCACCGCCGACCGCACAGCACCGGTGGCCGCCACCCGGGACATCGCCGCGGCCGCCGCCGGCCTGCTGCTCGACCGCTCGTGGTCGGGGGCGGGGGAGGTCCCGGTGCTGGGCCCCGAGGACCTTTCGGCGAACGACATGGCGCGCATCCTGACCGAGGTGCTCGGCCGCCCGGTTCGCTACGAACGGCAGTCGCTCGGCGACTTCCGCGCCGCGCTCACCGGGTACGGGATCAGCAACGCGATCGTCGACGGCTACGTGGACATGATGCGTGCCAAGGACGACGGCCTCGACGGCGGCGTACGGCGCACCCCCCGGACCGCGAGCCCGACAACCTTCCGCGCATGGTGTGAAGAGGTCCTGAAGCCGGCGGTCCTGGCATGAGCGCCAAGACCGCTCTCATCGTCGGGGCGTCCCGGACCCTCGGGCTCGGCCTCGCCACCGAGTACGCGCACCGGGGCTGGGACGTCATCGGGACCGTCCGGGGCAGTCGCCGCACCGGTCTCCACGACCTGGCCGACGCGTCCGGGGGCAGGGTCACGGTCGAGTCACTGGACACGACGGAGCCGAAGCAGATCACCGCGCTGCGCGACCGCCTGGCGGAGCGCACCCTCGACCTGCTGTTCGTCAACGCCGCCATCACACGGGGCGACATTCCGGTCGGCGACGTCCCGGAGGAGATGTTCGTCGAGGTCATGGTCACGAACGCGCTCAGCCCGATGCACGTGGTGGAGTCCTTCCGGTCGCTGGTCACGCCCACGGGGACCATTGGCGTCATGTCCTCAAGACAGGGCAGCGTCAGCCTGAACACCAACGGCAGGCAGGATGTCTACCGCGCCGGCAAGTCCGCTCTGAACCAGCTGATGCGCAGCTACGCGGCCCGGTACGCCGACGCCGCGCACACCCTCCTGCTCATCTGTCCCGGGCATGTCCGCACCGAACTCGGCGGGCCGGGCGCACCGTTGACCGTCAACCAGTCCGTCCCGGGCGTGGTGGACACGATCGAGCGCCACAGCGGCGAACCGGGCCTGAAATTTCTCAACTACCAGGATCAGGTGGTTCCCTGGTAGCCGCCGGAGTGATCTCCCGGTCAGGAGCCCGTCACGGCCTTGGCGAGGGGCGGACCCCCGGGTGGGTCGGCCGGTCCCCGCGAACCTTGATCGCTGCCGACCCTGCTGATTGGGTGGCCGGCATGACTGAACTCGGCCCCGTCGCCTGGCCACCTGCCCCGATCAAGACCGAGCGGCTCGTGCTCCGCGAGCCCGAGGCCCGGGACCGTACGGCGTTCATCGAGCTGCTGGCCTCGGCAGAGGTGCACACCTACCTCGGTGGCCCCCGGCCGCGTGAAGAGCTTGAGCGCGAGATGGCCGGGGCGCCCGAGCGGCGCCCCGGCCATTTCGTGGTCGACCTCGACGGAGCGTTGATCGGCCAGATCATTCTCAGGAGGGCAACGGGGCACAGCACTCCGGCCGCTGCCGGGAAAGCCGAGCTCGGCTACCTGTTCCTGCCGCGGACGTGGGGATTCGGGTACGCCACCGAGGCGTGCGCAGCGGCACTCGGCTGGCTCGCCCACGAGCTTCCCGGTGAGCCGGTGGTGCTCTTTACGCAGACCGCCAACGCCCGCTCGATGCGACTCGCGGCGAAGCTGGGGTTCACCGAGGTGGAGCGGTTCGAAGCCTACGGCGCCGAGCAGTGGCTCGGTATGTGGTCCCCGGTCACGGCGTCCGATTGAGTCCCTGCTCCGGCAGCGGCGGCCAGATCCTCCCGCGCACGTCGTACCCCCGCCTCGGTGGCAGCACGGAACGATAGTGCAATATGTGCAACGAGTGCCCGATTCCCTCGGAGGAGGGGTAGGCACGGCGCTGCCCCGGGGGCCGCACGGAACGCAGGAGGAGTACGCACATGAGCACCATCGCCATCACCGGTTCCTCTTCCGGAATGGGTGCCGCACTCGCCGCCCGGTTCACCGATCAGGGCCACCGCGTCATCGGGGTCGACCTCAGGAACGCCGATGTCGAGGCCGATCTGGGCACGGAGAGCGGTCGAGCCCGGGCCGTGGCACGGCTCACCGAACTGTCCGGCGGACGGCTCGACGGATTCCTGCCCTTCGCCGGCCTCGCCAGTGGCGTGGGGCGGCGGCCGAGCCTCCTGGTCTCGGTGAACTACTTCGGCGCCATCCGGATGCTTGAGGGTGTGAGTCCCCTGCTCGCCGCCGCCGGTACGTCCGGGGTCGTCCTCGCGTCATCGAACTCGACCACCACGCAGCCGGGCTGGCATCCCGAGCTGGCCGAGGCCTGCCTGGCGGGCGACGAGCGGGAGGCCCGCCGGATTGCCGACGCGCAGGACGACGAAGGCGCAGTGCTGACCTACCCGGCGACCAAGGCCGCCCTCGCCCACTACGCCCGCACCCGCGCGGCGGACTACATCGCCGACGGCATCCGGTTGAACGCGGTCGCGCCGGGCTTCATAGACACCCCGATGACGCAGGACGGACGCGACGACCCGCAGATCGCCGCCGCGATGGACGATTTCCTCGCCTCCGTTCCGGCCGGCCGCGCCGGGCGACCGGAGGAAGTGGTCGAGCTGGTGGACTTCCTGCTTTCGGACCGGGCGTCCTACTGCGTCGGATCGCTGTTCTTCTGCGACGGGGGCCTGGACGGGAAGCTGCGCGGCGCGGACTGGCCCAAGGCCTGGACCCCCGCCTGACCTGGGCAGTGCCCCTTCGCGTCGCAACCGGCGGCGCCCGGCGGCAATCGGCAGCAATCGGAAAGGCAGAGAGGCTTGCACATGCACGAACTCACCCGTTCAATCGTCGTTCCCGCCCCACCCGCACGGGTCTGGGCGCTGATCGGGGACTTCGCCGCACTCGGCGACTGGGTACCTGGTGTACCGAGCCCACGGATCGAGGAGCGCGAGGACCCGAATGAGCCCGGAGCCGTCCGGGTGTTCACGGTGGACGGCGAGGACGTGGCCCATGAGCGCCTGCTCGTACACGATGCCGCCCACCGCTTCTACACCTACGCGGTCCTCGATCTCCCTCTGCCGATCACCGGGTATCACGCGACGCTGGCAGTCCGGCAGCACCCCGGCGGAAGCGAGGTCGTCTGGTCGGCGACCTACGAAGGTGCCGACGATGTCGTGCCCCAGGTCGAAGCGGGTATTGGCGACGCGACCTTCGCCTCCGGCCTCACTGCTCTGAAGGCACGCCTCTCCTGAACTGTGAGCTGTCGAGCGGGTTGCGGACCGGTGGCCCGTAGCGCCCCGGTCGTCCCTGGGCGCAGCGCCCCGCTCACTCCCCGGCGCGTTCGATGCGCAGTGCCACGCCGTCGAGGAAGGTCGACAGGACCATCTCGAAGACTTCCTCGTCCTTGCGGAAGAGTTCGGTGAGGCGGGGCGCGCTCTGCTGGAGCAGCGGGAAGCGGTCGGCGGGCAGCAGGCCGTACTTGACGGACCAGGCGATGTCGTCCTTGGCCTGGGTGTCGGCGTCGAGGACGAGGAACGAGGCGTTGGTGTGGATGAACGCCAGCGTCAGGTCCACGGCCATCCGGTAGCACTCGGCCGCCTCGATCACGGGCAGCCCGGCCCGGTGGAGTACTCCGATGATCTCCTCGACGCTCTCGGTCTCCGCCGGTCCGGCCGTGGTGCGTCCGGCGGCGAGTACGGCGAGGACCGGGCGGCGCAGATAGACGGTGCGCAGTGCGCGGGCGGTGGCGGTGAGCCAGCCGCGCCAGTCCTCGCGGCCGGGCGCGGTGGCGGCGGTGAGTTCCTCCGACTCCCTGACCAGCACCTCGCTGAGCGCCAGTACGAGTTCGTCCTTGTCGCGGAAGTGCCGGTAGACGGCGGTGGGGTCGGCGCCGAGCTCTTTGCCGAGCCGGCTGAAGGTCAGGACCGCACCGCCTTCGGGTGAGCACACGTGCAGTGCCGCCTCCAGGATCGACTCCCTGGTGAGTGCCGCCCTGCGAGTGCGGGGTGTCACCGCGGTCGGTTTGGCCTGCCCCATGTTGCTCCCTCCATCGGTCGGCCCCGTAGGCGCCGGTTGATCCGATCGTAACCGAGCATCGTTGTCAACGGCGTTGACAGTGGCATTGTCATCGGGTTTGCTGCTCGATCATCCAGCAGTGCCACTTCCCCCTACGGAGGCCCCGTGCCCCGCGATCACCACTTCGCCGACCTGGTCTTCACCGGCGGCCCCGTCCACACCGTCGATCCGGCCCGTCCCCGGGCCGGCTCCGTCGCCGTCCGTGACGGCCGGATCGTGGTCGTCGGCGACGACCAGGACGTCCGGCATCTCATCGGTGCGGACACCGAAGTCATAGACCTGGCAGGGAAGTTGCTCCTGCCGGGCTTCCAGGACTCGCATGTCCATCCGGTCCTCGCCGGGGCCGGTCTGCGCAGCTGCGCCCTGTACGACCTGGAGGAGGCGGATGCCTACGTCGACGCCGTAGCCGCCTACGCCGCCGCGTATCCGCAGCGCGAGTGGATCACCGGCGGCGGCTGGAGCATGGAGGCGTTCCCGGGCGGCACTCCGCACCGCGCGATGCTGGACGCCGTCGTCCCGCAACGCCCGGTCGCCCTGCCGAACCGGGACGGCCACGGCCTGTGGGTCAACTCCCGTGCCCTGGAGATCGCCGGCATCGACCGTGACACGCCCGACCCGGCGGACGGCCGCATCGAGCGGGACGGCGACGGCGTCCCCACCGGGATGCTCCAGGAGGGCGCCGCCGACCTGGTGACCCGTCACATCCCGGCCGTCACGGACGAGGAGTTCTACGAAGGCCTGCTCGAAGGGCAACGCCACCTGCACGGCTTCGGCATCACCGGCTGGCAGGACGCCGCCGTCGGCAGCGCCTTCGGCCCCGGCGATGTGTACGGCGCCTACCTCGCCGCCGTCGGCCGGGGGACGCTCACCGCCCGCGTCCGCGGCGCCCAGTGGTGGGACCGGGACGGCGGACTCGAACAGCTCGCGGGCTTCGCGGACCGCCGGGAGCGGGCGGCCGGCGCGGGGGACGGGCGAGGACGGTTCCGGGCGGGGAGCGTGAAGATCATGCTCGACGGTGTCGCGGAGAACCACACCGCCGCGATGCTGGAGCCCTATCTGGACGGCTGCGGCTGCTCCAGCGGCGAGTCGGGGATCGACTTCATCGACCCGGGCAAACTCGCCGAGTACGTCAGTGAGTTGGACGCGGCCGGATTCCAGGTGCACTTCCACGCGCTGGGCGACCGCGCCGTGCGCAGTGCCCTGGACGCCGTCGAGGAAGCGCAGCGGCGCAACGGCCGGCGGGGGAACCGGCACCATCTCGCGCACTTGCAGGTGGTCCACCCCGACGACATCCCGCGCTTCCGGGCGCTGGGCGCGACCGCCAACATCCAGCCGCTGTGGGCGATGCACGAACCGCAGATGGACGAGCTCACCATCCCCTTCCTGGGCGAGCGCCGGTCCGGCCGGCAGTACCCGTTCGGCTCACTGCTGCGCGCCGGGGCGATGCTCGCGGCGGGCAGTGACTGGTCGGTGAGCACCCCTGACGTGATGCTCGGAGCCCACGTCGCCGTCAACCGGTGCGGCACCGGGGACGACGAACGGGTCTTCGTCCCCGAGGAGCGGATCGACCTGGGCGCCGCCATCGCCGCGTACACCGCGGGCAGTGCGCGGGTGAATCACCTGGAGGCGGAGACCGGTTCGGTCCGGACCGGCAAGTACGCCGATCTGGTCGTGCTGGACCGCGACCCCTTCGCGGGGCCCGCCCGGGACATCGGCCGCAGCCGGGTGGAGCGCACCTACGTCGAAGGCGTCCTCGTGCACACCGCGTCCTGACCCCACCGTCCTGCACGTAACCCCCCTCCCCTTCGCCGTCCCACGGAGAGGTACCACCATGCAGATCAAGGCACATGTCACGGCACATGCGAAGGCGCGCCCGGCCAGACGCAGCCCGCTGCGCGCCGCCGTCCCGGTCGCGGCCCTCGCGCTGCTCGCCACCGCCTGCGGCGGATCCGGCACGCACGCCGACACCTCCGGATCCGGCAGCAACTTCAGTACCACGCAGGTCACCACCGCCCCCGGCACGGGCACGATCGGCAACCTCACCTGGTCCGGGGACTACCACGCCCCGTACTCCGAGGACCCGCTCAAGACCGCCGACTACCCCGAGGAGACCATCCTGGGCAACGTCTGCGAGCCGGTGCTGCGCACCGCGCCCGACTACAGCCTGGGACCGGGCATCGCCAAGTCCTGGAAGCAGCCCGACGCCACCCACCTGGTGCTCGGCCTGGATCCGCGCGCCGTCTTCAGCGACGGCCATCCGGTCACCGCCGAGGACGTCGCCTTCAGCCTGGCGCGCAACCAGGATCCCAAAGTGGCCAGCAATTTCTCCGACAGTTATGCCGACGTCAGCGCGATCAGGGCCACCGGCCCCGCCCAGGTCACGATCACCTTCAGCCGGCCCGACTACCTCTTCGTCCATGACCTGGGTGTCCTGGCCGCCGCTGTCGTGGAGAAGGAGTTCGCGGTCAAGGCCGGGCAGCACTTCGGCAGCCCCGGAACCGGTGTGGTCTGCGCCGGTCCGTACACCGTGGGGTCCTTCGACGGCACCAACACCATGGTCCTCAAACGCAATCCCCGGTATTGGGACCCGAGCCGGGCCGGCAAGGCCGACAAAATCACCTTCACGTTCCTCACCGACCCGTCCGCGCTGACCAACGCGCTCGCCTCGGGCAGCCTGCAGGGCGGCTTCGACCTGCCCGCTTCCGGCATCGGCAAGCTGAGCAGGGCAGCCGGCGGAAAGCTCTACATCGGCGCCAGGGGATCGACGACCCAGAACATCGACCTGATCGTCACCCGGTTCACCGGCGGCCTGGCCGACCGGCGGGTGCGGCAGGCGCTGTCCATGGCGATCGACCGCAAGGCCATCGCCACCACCTTGTTCAACGGCGCGGCCGACCCGCTGTACGCGGTGGCGGGCCCCGGATTCTGGCAGGGCAGCCCGGCGAAGTCCACGTACTCCGCCGGATACAACAGTCTGGCCAAGGCTCCCGACGTGGCCGCCGCCACCGCGCTGGTCAAGCAGGCGAACGCCACCGGCAGGAAGATCACCATCGGCTATGCCGCCGGGACCCCCAGCCAGACCCAGCTCGCGCAGGTACTGCAGGAGACCGGCAACGCCATCGGCCTGAACGTGAAGATCACCGGGCTGCCGGATCAGCAGTACGGACAGCTGTTCACCGACCGCAGGGCCCGCTCCGCCTACGACTCGTTCCTGACGGTCAACTACCTGGAGTTCCCCGAGGCCGCCACGATGTACGCCAGTTACGCCACCAAGGCCGGCGCGCAGAACTTCAACGGCTACTCCGACCCCACCGTGGAGCAGGCCCTGCTGCGGGCCCAGGGCGCCGCGGACCCGCAGGCCCGCGCGGCCCACGTGCTCACCGCGCAGAAGGTGCTGGCGCGCGATCTGCCGTGGATCCCGATCGTCGCGCCGCGCGCCGTGCTGTTCCAGAACAAGGCGGTCACCGGCGCGCCGCTGACCTTCTCCTACATGGCCTCCGCCTGGGCCGCGGCCATCGGTGCGCCCTGATGGGGCGCCTGCTGCTGTACCGCCTGGGCGGGATGGTCACCACACTGCTGCTCTCCAGCATGCTGGTCTTCGGCAGCCTCTACCTCGCGCCCGGCAGTCCGGAGAACGTCCTGTTCGGCAGCCGCGCGCCCTCCGCCGAGGCGCGGTCCGCGGTCCGCCACCAACTCCACCTCGACCAGCCGCTGTTGGTGCGTTACTGGGACTGGCTCACCGGTCTGCTGCACGGCGACCTCGGCCGCTCCATGGTCACCGGACAGCCCGTCAGCGACCGGGTGGGTGCCGGGCTCGGCACCACCGTGCTGCTGGTCGGTCTGAGCATCGTGCTGGTGGTGCTGCTCGGGCTGACGCTCGGAACGGCCGCCGCGCTGTGGCCCGGACGGGTGGACGCCGCCGTCAACACCGTCACCTCGGTGTCGGTGACCGTACCGCCGTTCGTCGCCTCCACCCTGCTGATCTCGGTGTTCGCGGTACGCCTTGGGTGGTTCCCGGCGTCGGGCACCGGCGGCGGTCCTGGCGGGACCGTGCACGGCCTGGTACTGCCCGCCTGTGCGCTCGCGCTGATCTCGGCCGGCTTCCTGGCCCGGGTCACCCGCAACGCCCTGCGCGAGCAACTGGACCGCGAGCACGTGCAGACCGCGCTGGTACGGGGCCTGCCGCGGCGGGTGGTGCTGCGCGACCACGTGTTCCGCAATGCCCTGCCGCCGGTGATCACCGCCGTCGGGCTGCTCACCTCCGGTCTTTTCGCCTCCACGCTCGTGGTGGAGTCCGCTTTCGCGGTACCCGGCATCGGACAGCTCACCATCCAGTCGGTGGCGCAGAAGGACTTCCCCGTGGTGCAGGCCGTCGCGCTGCTGCTGGTCGGCGTGTTCGTCGTGTGCAACGCCGTCAGCGACCTGGTCCAAGCCCTGATCGACCCACGCCTGCGCACCGCGGGGAGGACCGCATGACCGCACTCACCGATTCCACCGGCTCCGCCGCGGAGACCACGGAGACCGCCGCCGCTGCCGTCCGGTCCGCCCCCGGGGCCGACTGGTCGCGCAGGACCCGAGCCGCCCTCGGAGTCTCCGGGATCGCGGCTGCCGCCTTCCTGCTGCTCGTCCTGGTACTCGCGGTCGCGGCGCCGCTGCTGGCGCCCACCGACCCCAACACGCAGAGCCTCCTGGACTCCTACGCCGCACCGTCCGGTACCCATCTGCTGGGCGCCGACGGCCTCGGCCGCGACATCGCCTCCCGGCTCGTCTACGGATCGCGCACCAGCCTGCTCGGGCCCGCACTCGTCGTGGTCGTCTCGCTGCTGATCGGCATCCCGCTTGCACTGGCCGGGTCCTGGTACGGCGGAGCGGTGGACGCCGTCATCGCCCGTGTCTTCGACCTGGTGTACGCCCTGCCGGGGCTGCTGCTCGCGGTGCTCGCCGTGGCACTGTTCGGACCCGGGCTCACGCCGGCGGTCGCCGCGCTCTCCATCGCCTACATCCCCTTCCTCGGCCGGATCGTGCGTGCCGCCGCCCGCCAGCAGCGGGTCAGCCCCTATGTGGACGCGCTCGCCGTCCAGGGTTTCGGGACGCTGCGCATCACGGTCCGGCACATCCTGCGCAACATCACCCCGGTCGTGCTCGGCCAGGCCGCCATCGCCTTCGGCTACGCCCTGCTGGACCTGGCCTCCCTGTCGTACCTGGGCCTTGCCGTGCAGGCACCGGGCTCCGACTGGGGCGTCATGGTCAGCGACAGCGACGCCCTGGCCAAGGGCTACTGGCTCACCGTCATCGCCCCCGGGGTGCTGATCGTGCTGTGCGTACTGGCGCTCACCGTCCTCGGCAGCCGGATCAGCGGCGAGCGCCCGCAACCGTATCTGCGCCGCCGCCGCACACCCCGCCGCACTGTCCGAACCACCGGAGCCCCGTCATGACCGACACGACACCATCCCCACCGCTGCTGGAAATCGCCGGCCTCACTGTCCATCTCGCCGCGCAGGACACCCCGCGGCCGGTCCTCGACGGCATCGACCTCACCCTCGCCCCGGGCGAAGCACTGGGTCTGGTCGGCGAATCCGGCTCGGGCAAGTCGATGACGGTGCGCGCCGTCACCCGGCTGCTGCCGGCCGGGGCCCGTGCCGAAGGCGTACTGCGCTTCGAGGGCCAGGACGTCGGCGCGATGGACGCCGCGGCGCTGCGCCGTTACCGGGACAACCGCGTCGGCATGGTGTTCCAGGATCCGCGAGCCCACATCAACCCGATCCGGCGCGTCGGTTCCTTCCTCACCGAAGCCCTGGTCCGCAACCGCGGTGTCAGCCGCAAGCAGGCCCGGGCCCTCGCCGAGGCCGTACTGGCCGAGGTCGGCATCGACGACCCGGCCCGGCGGCTGCGGCAGTACCCGCACGAACTGTCCGGCGGCATGCTGCAACGCGTCATGATCGCCTCGGTTCTGCTGGCCGAGCCCCGGCTGATCCTCGCCGACGAACCCACCACCGCCCTGGACGTCACGATCCAGGCGGACGTCGTGGGCATCCTGGACCGGCTGCGCCGTGAACGCGGCATCGGCATGGTCTTCATCACCCACGACCTGGACCTGGCACTCGCGGTGTGCGGGCGCGTCGCGGTGATGTACGCGGGCCGGATCGTGGAGATCCGCGCCGCCGGCACACTGCACGACCGCGCCTCGCATCCGTACACGCGAGGACTGCTGGGCTCGCGGCCGTCCATCGACGCGCGGATGGAGCGGCTGGACGCCATTCCGGGACGTCCGGTCTCGGCGTTCGATTCGGGCCCCGGCTGCGCGTTCGCCGACCGCTGCGCGCATGTCCGGGACATCTGCCGGCACAGCCGTCCGGAGCTGCTGCCCTTCCAGGACGGTCTGGTGCGCTGCCACCGGGTCGCCGAGATCTGTGCCGAGGAGGCGAGCGCGTGACCAGCGCCGCACAGCACCAGCCCGACCGGGCCGCGGCCGAAGCGGTCTCCGTCCACGGCCTGGGCAAGGTCTTCAGAGTGCCGGACGGCAGCGGCGGCCAGACCCGCCACACCGCTGTCGCGGACGTCGACTTCACCGTTCCGGCCGGCGGTTCGCTCGGCATCGTGGGGGAGTCCGGGTCCGGCAAGACCACCATCGCCCGGATGCTGGTGGGCCTGGAACGCCCCACCAGCGGCACCATCACCGTCCTGGGGCGCGACCGTTCCCGGCCGGGCCGTGGCGCCGCCGAACGCCGCCGCAGGGCGCGAGAGGCGCAGATCGTCTTCCAGGACCCCTACACCTCTCTGGACCCGACGCAGAGCGTACGGTCCGCGGTCGAGGAGGTGCTCCGCCACCAGACGGACCTGACGGAACCCCAACGCGCGATCCGTGTGCATGAGCTGATGGACCAGGTCGGACTGACGGCACGTCAATCCGATTCCATACCAAAGGAGTTGTCGGGCGGTCAGCGGCAGCGGACAGCCATCGCCCGCGCTCTCGCCGCCGAACCGCGGGTGCTGATCCTGGATGAGGCGGTCTCCGCGCTCGATGTCTCCATCCAGGCACAGATCCTCAATCTGCTCGCCGACATCCGGGCCGAAACCGGGATCGCCTACCTGCTGATCTCCCACGACCTGGCGGTGGTGAGGCAGTTGTGCGACACCGCGCTGGTGCTGCGGCGCGGCCGGGTCGTGGAGCAGGGCAGCTGCGCGCAGGTGCTGGACTCCCCCGCGGACGACTACACCCGCACGCTGCGCGCGGCCGTCCCGACACCCGGCTGGCGGCCCGGCGGGTGAGGGGCGGTCCGGCGGGCGCCCGGCAGCCGTCTTGGGGCTGGTGCACACGGACCGGGGCTCAGCGCACCGGGAAGCCGAAGGAGTACCCCTGTTCCTTGAGCCGGGGGAGGACGCGGCGCAGGGCCTCGACGGTCTGGGTACGGTCACCGCCCGCGTCGTGGAAGAGGAGCGTCGGTCCGTTGGGCAGTTCTTTCTCGACGGTGGCGACGATGGCGTCCGTACCGGGACGCTCGAAGTCCTTGCTGTCCACGTTCCAGCCCAGCGGGCGCATGCCCCGGGACGAGGCGAGCTTGCGGCTGTATGGGGTGAAGGCCCCGCCGGGCGCCCGGTAGTACATCGGCCGTACACCCCCGGATGCCTTGGTGATCATGCGTTCGGCGTCGAGTATCTGCTGGGACTGGTACGTCTGGGAAGCCTTGTCCATGGCGGTGTTGTGCGACACCGTGTGGTCGCACAGCCGGTGCCCGGCCGCGACCACCTTCTTCACGAGGTCCGGGTGGGCCTGCGCCTGCGGTCCGATCATGCAGAACGTGGCCTTCACCCCGTACTCCCGCAGCAGGTCGAGCACCTGAGGGGTCCACGTGGGGTCGGGGCCGTCGTCGATGGTGATGTTGACGCCGTGCGCCCCCGCATCCGAGGAGTGCGCGATGGTCGCTGCGACCGGCTTGACGTCGCTGCCCGGCATGGCCGGCGCGGTCGCCCGCGGTGACGAGCCGCCCGCGGAGTCGGCCTGCGCGGTCCACACCGAGGCGCCGGCGGCGAGCAGCGTCACCCCGAGCCCCGCCCCGAGCACCTTGCCGTACCAACCCCGCCCGCCGCCGTGCCGTGCCATGTCCGCCCCTTGCTTCGCAGTCCCTCGCCGATCGCGGTCACCTTGCGACCACATGGCAGGACGAGGTGTGGGGGCCGAAGGATGCGTCTGTTACCGATCACGCACAATTCCGGGGGAGTTCGCGGACAAACCCTCCGCGAGCACCGCCCGGAAGCGGGCCGGCCGGGTACCGCCGAAGCGGGCCAGGGTCACCAAGGGGCCAGGGTCACCAAGGGGTCAGGGGGGGACAAAGGGACCAGGCTCCCGCACAGCTGGGTCGCTGCCCCACGCGCACGGCATGCCGTGGTGACTGGATGACTGTGTCCGCGCGGAGCGACGACCTCTCCGGGTTACGCAACCGGCCGTCAAGTTGCCGCTACACGCTGTGTGTTGTGAGTAAAAGAAGTACGTCGTGTGTCGAGTTTCTCCCGGTGAAGATTGTAATGGTTACGAGATGGTCACTAGGGTTGGGCCTCGAACCTTCGCTCGATTGATCACCCAACCGGGGTGGCGGCGAAGGCGCCGCCGAGTCCGTGATGTGCGCGGAGCCGGGGATTCACTTCCCCCCACAGCCCGGTAGGCGGCTCTGAGGAAGAAGGAGCTCGCCTTCGTGGCGTCCCACCGTCGTCCCAAGCAGCCGAGCCGTGCCCGTGTGACCGTGCTCACCGCGACCGCCGCTGCCGCCGTGGCCCTGACCTCCCAGGCGGCCCAGGCCGATCCCAAGCCGACCAGGAGCGAGGTGAAGGCGAAGGTCGACAAGCTCTACGACGAGGCAGAGGTGGCCACCGAGCAGTACAACGGGGCCAAGGAGCAGCAGGACAAGCTGGAGAAGCAGACCGACGCGCTGCAGGACAGGGTGGCCCGTGGTCAGCAGGAGCTCAACACGCTCCGCGCCGGCCTCGGCTCGATCGCCGCATCGCAGTACCGCGACGGAGGGATCGACCCCTCGGTGCAGCTCTTCCTCGCCTCGGACCCGGACAGCTTCCTCGACCGGGCCTCCGCGCTCGATCAGCTGACGGCCAGGCAGGCCGAGTCGCTGGCGAAGATCCAGAAGAAGCAGCGGTCCCTCGCGCAGGAACGCACGGAGGCCCAGGGCAAACTGCACGACCTCGCGGACGTCCGCAAGACGCTCGGTGAGAGGAAGAAGAAGCAGCAGGGCAAGCTCGCGGAGGCACGGAAGGTGCTGAACACGCTGACCGTCGCCGAGCGCGCGAAGATGCGCGACGACGACGTGCGCGCCAGCCGCGACGCCGGTGACCGCGTCGAACTCGGCCACGAGGCCCCGGCATCGGCCCTCGGCGCCGCCGCCCTCCAGGCCGCCGCCACCCGGATAGGCAAGCCGTACGTCCGCAGCGCCACCGGACCCGACTCCTTCGACTGCTCGGGTCTGACCCAGTGGGCCTACGCCCAGGCCGGTGCCCACATCACCCGCACCACGTTCACCCAGATCAACGAGGGCACCCGCATCGCACGCAGCCAGCTGAAGCCGGGCGACCTGGTCTTCTTCAACAACACCCAGCACGTGGGGCTCTACGCGGGCAACAACACCGTGCTGCACGCCCCGTACCCGGGCGCCTACGTCCGCTACGAGTCGATGAACACCATCGGCGGCTTCCAGGCCGCGGTGCGCATCTGATCACGCCCTGGCGGGTGACGGCTGACGATTGACGCGCCCACGGGCCGGGTACTTCGGGTACTCGGCCCGATCGGCGGGAGTTCGCGCGTGACTCCTTGAAGGGGGCGTTCGAGGGCACCGGGCGCGTACGGGTGAAGCTCCGGCGGAGCTCGCACGGCTGCTCCATGTCAATATGGGGCTGGCTCTGCTCGGACGCCGCCTCGTACATCACCGGGATCGCGCTGTCGGTGGACGGCGGACGACGGGCGTAGGGGGGCGTCTCAGGGAGCGGTCCGAACAGGCCGAGCCCGCCCGCCGAGCCGGCCATTGGCGTTGTGGCCCCAACGGAGTGGATCTGGCTGCTGCTGCCGGTGGCCAGGGCCAGTTTGTCCTCGGTCGCGCCTCCGCTGCGGTCAGAGGAAAATTCGCCGGACGAAGGCGAGGAGCGTCACCAGAACCGGTTGCAGCGAAGCCAGGTTCGGGGGTGCCGCGTAGGCGGACGCGGCTGACGTGGTGGTCAGGATGACGGCGCAGGTTCCCAGGGTCACGGCTACACGCTTGATCTGTCGCATGGTCGACCAAACGAACACGAATACGCACAGTTCGCCGCCCAAGTGGTGAATCACCGGAATGGCTCGCCCAACTCCCTCGAAGGGAGCAGGGAGCAGGGGAGAGCTCCGTCCCGGGCCCGGGTCTGCGGCGGCTCGACACCGGGGCCCAGTGCCGCGCATTAGCATCGCGGGGACGGGCCGGCAGGGCGGAGGGACGCGACGGTGGTACGACAGGACACGACGGCGGTCGAGGGCGCCTTCCCGCCCGGCGGGCTTCACTGCGTGGCGGACACTCTCGGCTATCTTGCCGGACGCTGGCGGGTCGAGCGGACCGTGTACGACCTGTCCCAGGACCGGTACGGCACGTTCCGCGGTACGGCCGACTTCGCTCGCGGGGAGCCCGGCGCCGGACTGCGTCACGTCGAACAGGGCGAGTTCACCTGGGGCGGGGTGACCCGGCCCGCCTCCCGTGAGCACCTCTTCGAGCCGGCCGGGGACGGGGCGGCGTTCGTACGGTTCGCCGACGGCCGCCCTTTCCACCCCCTGGACCTGCGTGACGGACGCTGCGTTGCCGACCATCCGTGCGCCGAGGACGTCTATCGCGGCGAGTTCAGTGTGCTCGCCGCGGACCGCTGGCAGGTGGTGTGGACGGTACGCGGCCCGGCGAAGGATCTGCGGCTGGTGACCCTGCACCACCGGATCTGAGACCACCGGTCTGAGACCACCGGAGCGGCCGGGAGGGCGGCCGTCCTCCGGAACACCACCCGCCCTCCCGGCTGCCATGCGGGCGGTTCTGGTCGAACAGGCCCCCTGGCCGGCTGATCGCGGCGGCGCCATCGATGGTGCGTGTGGCAGGCGGTGGGGGTGGGCCGGGAGCTGTCGCTATGCCTGGTGACGACATCCCGCCAGGAGGACGGCCACCATGTGCTTGGCGTCGGCCTGGTCGTAGTCGGGACCGGTGATGCAGAGGTTCCCGATGGCGCGCATGAGCGTGTAGGCGGTGACGCCGGGGCTGAGTTCGTCGGCGGCGGCGCAGGCGTCGAGCAGCGTCGCGCAGGCCGGGACCAGGGTGTCGAGCATGAGGACGTGGAGATTCCCCAGCCCTGGATCCTCGGATCCCAGAGCGGCACCGAGACCGTGCTTGGTCACCAGGAACTCCACGAACGCGTCCACCCAGCGGGTCAGCGCGGTGAACGCGGAGTCCGATTCCTCCAGGAGCTGGGGCGCGAGTGCGGCGCAGGTGTCGATCTGGTGGCGGTAGACAGCGGTGACGAGGTCCGCCCGGGTCGGGAAGTTTCGGTAGATCGTGCCGACTCCGACCCCGGCGCGTTCGGCGATGTCGCGGATGGGGGCTTGGACGCCCTGGTCCACGAAGACCGCCGCTGCGGCCGCCAGCACGCCGCTGCGGGTGCGCTGTGCCTGTGCCTGGCGTACTCCGACCGCTTCCGGCACGAGGCCCTCCTTTGCTCGCGGAACCATGTTCCGCTAAGTTGGCGGAACGGCGCTCCGCCAAAGTATGGCAGAGCGATCCCATGGAGAAAGTGCAGGTCCCCCATGTCTTCCAGCCATCTCGGCCAGCGGATCGTCGCGGTCAAGCCCCTCACCGTTCCCGCCCCCGACCGCAGCGCCGCCCTACAGGTGAAGGTCACCGCGCCCCTGGCGGGCCACAACCTGCCCGTCATCGTGTTCTCCCACGGCAACGCATGGTCCCTGGACGGATACGAACCTCTCGTCGACCGGTGGGCCGCAGCCGGATTCGTCGTCGTGCAGCCCACCCATCTGGACTCCCGCCGCAACGGCCTCGGGTGGGACGACCCGCGCTTCGCCACCATCTGGCGCGTCCGGATCGCCGACCTCCACGCGGTCCTCGACGGCCTCGACGACATCCTCGTCCAGGCCGGTGGCCTGGAGACCCGCGTCGACCGTGAGCGCATCGCGATCGTCGGCCACTCCTGGGGCGCCCAGACCACCGGCGCGCTCCTCGGCGCGCGCGTGCTCGACGCCGACGGCATCCCCGGAGAGGACTTCTCCCACTCCGCGGTCTCGGCCGGCGCACTGATCGCCGCGACCGGAACCGGCGACACCCTCACTCCGTTCGCCCTCGAACATCTTCCGTTCATGAGGCCGGACTACTCCACCATGACCACCCCGGCCCTGATCATCGCGGGCGGCAAGGACCAGTCCCAGCTCTCCACCCGGGGGCCGGAGTGGTTCACCGACGCCTACCACCTCAGCCCGTCCCCGAAGAGCCTGCTCACCATCGCCGAAGGCGAACACACCCTCGGCGGTCTCGCCGGCGAGATGGTCGCCGAGACCACCGACGAGGACCCCGCCCGCGTGAACCTCGTCGCCGACGCGGTCTCCGCCTACCTCCTCGACGCCTTCGAGCTGAGTGGCACCGCGTGGACGGACCTCAGCGCTGAGGCCGCCGCCAACGACGGCACGTGGAGCCTTTCCAGCAAGTGAACTCAGTCGGCCCACGCTGAGTACTTTCACCTCACGCCCCACCGGGGCAGGTGTTCCGGAGCTCACTGGTAGGCGCGTCGTTCGGCCAGGTCGAGCCAGTGCTCGACATCGGCCGGAGCGAAATGCCGGATGGCCCAGTCGACCATGCGCAGGCTCATGTGGGCCCAGGCGATTCGGAGGAAATCGCCGGGCAGGGCGTCGAGGACGTCATCAAGCCGTTGGGCGACACCCGGTTCACACGTCTTCGCGTGGATGCCGAAGCGCAAGGTGACCAGGTCGAACCGGCGATCACCGCGACCGGCGCCATCCCAGTCGACGATGCCCGTGATCGCACCGCCGACGGCCAGCATATTGCCCGGATGAAAGTCGTAGTGCACTGCGTCGTATCCGGCGAGCTGGTCAGGGTTGTTCTCCCCGACCGCGGTGATCCAGCGTTCGAGGGCGGCGCTGCGACGGTTGTGCCGGCGCAGAGGTTCGTGCAGGCAGTAGCCGGAGCCGTCCTTGCTCAGGTGCAGGCCGACCGGAGGAATGTCCAGGCGGTCGGTGAGCCGACCGGTCTGCGACTGGTTGAGTTCGAGGGCCTGCTCCAGACCACGGTGGTCCAGATCGTCGATCTTCGCGCCCGGCAGGAGCTCTTGCACAACGACCACCGCATGGTCGATCTGGACCGCCAACTCGGTGGCGGGCGCCGGGTATTGCGCGGACCGGAGGATGTCGGCCACGCTGAGCGGTCCTGCTTGTATGTCGGCGAGCGTGTTGTGCGGCCGCCACTTCAGAACCGACCGGCGGCCGTCGGCCCACCGCACGTAGGCGGCACCCACCTGCCCACCAGGACATGGGCCCTGGACCGTGAGACGAACCCCCGTCCGCACATACAAGGCTTCAGCCATCCGCTCGGCATCGAGCCGGTCGGCCCTCGGCCACTTCTCCGGAGAAGAATTCACTGTCCGAGTGTCCCTGCCCGAGTCGACGCGTTGTCTCTGCCCGTGCCCGAGCAAACACCATCACGTTGATCGATTCTTGCTCGTCGTGTTCGTCAGAATCGCGCTCGCGACACCATCGAAGAGGCGTTCGGCGCGTGGCGCGAGCGACGGTTGATCGCCGAGCCAGGCAAGCGGCGCTATCAGCGCAAACAGATCGGTGCCATCGAGGTCGCTGCGCGCTGTGCCCGCGGCCTGGGCGCGGGTGAGGAGCCGCGCACCCGCCGCGCGCAGGGTTGACGCACGAAGCCCCGTTCTTCACCCCGGTCAGCTTCACCTTCGCAGCCACCAGCCGCGACAGGCCGCACCGCTCGGCCAGCCGCATCACTGGGACCAGCCCGCCATACGCGATCAGATTCGGCTCATCGAACGCGGCGGACACCGCTGAAGCGGCAGGGGAAGATCGCATCTCGCGGGGTGTCCTCTTGCTCTGCGGACGTGGAACCGCAGGAAGTCCCATCGTCCCAGTTCAGAGGACATCCGCGTCTCCCTCTCCGAGCGTTGGACCGGCTACCGGCGCCAGCGGATCAGTTGAGGAAGAGGCTCATGTACAGTGCCGTCTCCCCCTCGGACTCGGTACCGAGGTAGAGGGAGGTGTCCAGACCGCAGAAGGTGAACCCCATCCGCTGATAGGCGCGGATCGCCGGAGCGTTGATGTTCGTCACTTCCAGCCACACGTGTCCGGCACTGCATTCCCGGGCCCAGCCGATGGCGTAACTCATGAGTGTCCGCCCGATTCCCCGGCCCTGGTAGGGCCCAGCCACCTCGATATCGGCAATGATCAGCCGCCGGTTCCAGGGCTCATACTCCGTATCGACATAGCCGCATACGAGTTCACCATCCAGCGCGACAAACCGCCGCTTGCCCTCCGACGTCTCATCGGCGGCCTCGGGCCCGTCGTCGGGGAAGACCTTGTGGATCGGCGGGTCCAGCCGGATGGGCCGAAAGGTGAACCCGCCCTCGAAACCGACCACTTCGAAGACGGCATCCGAGCTGAACTCGCCCGTGATGACGGCGGACTTGTCTCTCTCGCTCTCCGCCACGCGGTAGGTGATTTCCTCCGCCGCCTCACGTTCGGCTGAGCTACGGTCAGGTGAGGTCATTTCCTCACGATACCGGTCTGGTACACCACGGTGCTCAGCCCAACCCGCCAGCAGGACCACCGGCAACAGACCCGCGTCCGCAGTCGGATTCGCTCCGTCGAACCAGACAGACACCGCCGAAGCAGCATGGATGTCTTCACCCACGAGATGCCTCGCCGAGCGCGCGTGGCGAAGGCTTCGGCAAGGCCATCACCACAGGTCACGAGGTATCTCTTACGTCCCGACACCCATCTCCCAGGCATCACGTCGGTGGGTCGAGGCTCAGGCCCTGTCCGGCCGATCTGCGTGGGCCTCTGAGAGGCGATGGGGGCGAACGGTGGACAGGCCCAGCTGACGGACGAGTCCGGCCACGCGCAGTTCGGCGACTGCGCCGAAGCGTTCGGCGATCGAGTCGGTCCCGACGCCGCGAAGGTTCACTACGTCGAGATGGTCGCGGCCGGGCCGGCGCATGTTCTCCTCGACCTGGCCGCGTAGTTGCTCCGGGGAGGGCGACGGCGACTGAGGGGGGAGCGGATCTCCCCGGCGGGCTTCACGGCGGCTTCAAGGCGGCCTCCGGCCCGGGGCGGCTGGTAGCGCGGGGGGAGATCTTCTCCGAGAAGATGGAACGCCGTCCCGGGCCGGATGGGGAAACGCCTCGAATGGCCCGGCTCACCGCCCGCCCGACAGGCCGACGACATCGCTCCCTCCTACCCAATAAGGACCCACGCCATGACCACCCCTCACGCCTTCCCCCTGGAGCCCACCCCGATCCACGTGTCCGACAAACTCCTCGATGACCTGCGCGCCCGTCTCACATCGACCCGTCCGCCGCTGGACGAAGCGAACGGGGACTGGTCCTACGGCGTCCCGGACAGTTATCTCCGTGAGCTGGTCGCCTACTGGCGGGACGGCTACGACTGGCGCACGGCCGAGGCCGCCATCAATGTCTACGAGCACTACCGGACGAGCGTCGACGGTGTCCCGGTGCACTTCATGCGGAAGCCCGGCCGGGGCCCTCGCCCGATCCCGCTGATCCTCACCCACGGCTGGCCGTGGACGTTCTGGCACTGGTCGAAGGTGATCGACCCGCTCGCCGACCCGGCCGCGTTCGGCGGTGATCCGGCCGACGCGTTCGACGTCATCGTGCCGTCCCTGCCCGGCTTCGGTTTCCCCGGCCCGCTCACCGGCTTTTCGGACGTCAACTTCTGGAAGGTCTCCGACCTCTGGCACACCCTGATGACCGAGACCCTGGGATACGAGAAGTACGCCGCCGGGGGCTGTGACATCGGCGGGATCGTCTCCAGCCAGCTCGGCCACAAGTACGCCGACGAGCTGTACGGCATCCACATCGGCTCCGGGCTGCCGCTCGACTTCTTCACCGGCCCCCGCGCCTGGGACTTCGCCCGGAACCGGCCCCTCACCGACGACCAGCCCGCCGACGTCCGTGCCCGCATCATCGAGCTGGACCACCGCTCGGCGTCCCACCTCGCCGTGCACATGCTCGACGGCGCCACCCTGGCCCACGGGCTGAGCGACTCACCCGCCGGACTGCTCGCCTGGCTGCTGGAGCGCTGGAACGCCTGGAGTGACAACGGCGGCGACGTCGAGTCCGTCTTCACCAAGGACGACCTGCTCACCCACGCCACGATCTACTGGGTGAACAATTCCATCGCCACGTCGATGCGTTACTACGCCAACGCCAACCGCTACCCCTGGGCCCCCGCCCACGACCGCACCCCGGTCGTGCAGGCCCCGGTCGGCCTCACCTTCGTCACGTACGAGAACCCGCCCGGCATCCGGACCGCCGACGAGCGCGTCCGGGCGTTCACGGCCGGCCCGCAGGCCGATTGGTTCAACCACGTCAATGTCAGCGCCCACGACCACGGCGGCCACTTCATCCCCTGGGAGAACCCCGACGCCTGGGTGAGCGACCTGCGCCGCACCTTCCGCGCCCGCAGGCCCTGAACGACCCCGCGGGCGCGTCCGGCAACGGGCCTGGCGAAAGCTGCCCGGCGGGAACGTACCTCGGCCGCCCGGCCCGCACCGCCCGCCAGTTCGTCGGCCATGCCGTCTGCCTGAGCCGGCCTCCCTGCGGGACCGCTCGCCGCCACCTCCCGGGAGCAGCTGTGGCTGGATCCATCAGCCGGCCACCGAGCGCTGTACGGGGGCGCAACTACCCCCGTACAGCACCCTGCCCCATGCTCTTCAGCAGTTCCCGCTCGCGCCGGCCGCTGAGGCCGGCCCGGCGGGGCCGGTCCAGGCCCTGTTCCCGCTCCCAGCGCAGGGTGTCCGCCAGCAGCTCCGCCCGGGGCCGGTGCCGCAGGCCGGCAGCGCTGGCCGCAGACCCGTTGCGGGCGCTGAAGCCGGCCCAGTCCGGGTCGGCCGTCCACAGGGCGAGCGACTCCGGGCCCATGAACTGACCCACCTCCTGTCCGAGCAGCCAGTCGCAGTCTGCCTCCACCACTGGCCCGGTGTGCCCGCCGACCTGCCGCGACAGTGCGACCCACTCCCCGAAGGGCACGACCGGGCCGACGGCGTTGTACGTTCCGGCCGTCCCCTTCTCCGCACACGCGACCAGCCACGCCGCGAGGTCCCGCACGTCAACGGCCTGCGTCGCGATCCCGGGGGAGGCCGGCACCAGCAGCGGCGTCAGCGGCTCGCGCGCCGAGCGGCCGACCCAGTACCCGGTGCGGCCGCTGTGGTCACCGGGGCCACCGATCAGTCCGGCCCGCGCGATGAGGAGCCGGTCGCCCACTGCGGCTTCGGCGGCCTCCTCACAGGCCACCTTGGCCTCTCCGTACTCCTCGCGACCGACCTCGTCCCGCTCGGTCGCGGGGAGCAGTTCGGCCGACTCGTCCGCGTCCGGCTGCGCATGCGTGGCGTACGCGCTGGTCGAGGACACGTAGGACCAGTGGGCCGTTCGCTCACCGAGGACCGCCAGGGCCTCGCGGACGAACGCCGGCTGCCACGACACTTCGAGCACGGCGTCCCAGTCGCGGCCCGCCAGGCTCTCGTACGCCGACGGGTCGCGTCTGTCCGCGGCGACCAAGGCCGCGCCCTCTGCCACTTCGCCGCTCTCACCACGGGCCAGGCAGGTCACGCGATGCCCGCGTTCCAGTGCCTGCCGCGAAATCTCGCGGCCCACCCACGCTGTCCCACCCAGTACCAGGATCTCCATCAGCAGACTCAAACACGGACTGTGGCTCCGCACACCCCTGCTTCGCCGAGGGCAGAGCGAATCCGCGACGAGCCACGGGAACGGCCTGCCCGGCCAGTGGCCGCAACCCGGACTTCTGGGCCGGCTGAGATGCCCGGCTGACCGCCACGTGAAGCGCGTGCTCAGTCACGACAGGCGAGGCGTGACGCCGGCAGCTCGTCTTTCAACTCTTGACGGCTTCCGCGATCTGCAGGGCGGCCTGGGCAGGTGTGAGGTGTGTGGTGTCGACGACCTCGGCCTCGGCGTGCAGCCATGTGCGCGCCGCCTCGGCGTAGGGCTCAAGGTACTGGAGACGGAACGGGGAGTCGGGGCCGAGGACCGTGTCGCCCGCGATGCGTCCGCGGAGGGTGTCCTGGTCGGCATGGAGGACGAAGTGCCGGACCGGAATGCCATGGTGGGCGAGGCCCGTGCTGATCTCGCGCCAGTACTGCTCGACCAGGACGGTCATGGGCATCACCAGAGTGCCGCCGGTGTAGTCGAGTACGTGCCGGGCGGTCTCGACCACGAGCGGCCGCCACGGCGGCCAGTGCTGGAAGTTGCCCGTCCAGGGCAGCGCCGGCGTGATGTCCATGAGTGTCTCGCCGACCTTCTCGGCGTCGAACACCCGTGAATCCGGGATCAGCTGCTGCACGAGCGCACCGGTCGTCGTCTTGCCGGCGCCATGGGTACCGTTGAGCCATACGATCATGAGACTGGACGCTAGCGTTGTTCGGGCAGCGGGAAAAGGCACAGGGAAGCGACCGCGTTCCGTGCCGTCGCGATCACCTTCGGATCCGAGCGCACCGAACGGTAGTTGTTGCTTCCGGACATGTGCCCCTGAGCGCCGTCCCACACAGCCCTCTCGGGGCTTTTCCGTGGCCGTCGTGGCCATCTGCCACGGCCTGGACCTGGCTGGACCTGGCTCGAACTGGCTCGATCTGGTGGAGCAATCGCGCTGCGGACGACAGCCGGGTCTGCTCAGCGCGCCAAGAGATCAATGGCGACCTTCAGTCGTTCGAGGAAGAACTCCCGTGACGGCGCCTGATGCTTGAGGCCGATCGATGCGCTGATCATCGTCCGCGCGACGGCAAGCGCCGCCTCCCGCCCCGACTCCACGGCGATCGCATCAGTGATCAGCTCCTCGAAACGCCGTGGCGCGGTCTCGACGATCTCGCCGAGAAGACCGGGGTTGGCTTCGATGACCTCCGTGACATTGCGTGTCAATGGGCCGGTGTAGCGGCCCGCCCATTGGTCGAACGCTTCGACGAGACGCTCTGGCAGGGGGCGTCCGGTGTCGGCCAGGACGTGTTCGACCGTTGCGATGTCGTGTTCCAGGACCTGCGTGACCGCGGCACGGAACAGGACCTCTTTCGAGGAGAAGAGGAAGTAGAGCCCCGGCCTGGAGATGTGCGCCGCCTGCGCCACCTCCTCCATCGAGGTCTTCCTGTAACCGAATCGCGCGAACGTGGTCAGGGCGGCGTCCAGAACCGTGGCCCGCCGACTGGTGTCGACGACCGTCGGGGCCGGGCGGCCGACATCGGGACTACTCATGGACCGAGCATACGAGGAGTATTCGGACTATACAAATAGAGTCTGGTGTGTATAGTCCGGGCCATGGCTGAGTCTGTGCTCATCTCCACGCCCTTCACCGCCGCCAGTACCGCAGCCGACGTGCTGCGAGACCTCGATCTGACCGGCGTCCGCGCGATCGTGACGGGGGGTTCCTCCGGAATCGGGACCGAGACCGCTCGGGCGTTGACCGCTGCCGGTGCAGAAGTCACCCTCGCCGTACGGAACATGGCTGCGGGCGACACGGTCGCTGAGGCAATCGGGACGTCCACCGGAAGAGCGCGGCCCCAGGTCGCCCGGCTTGACCTCGCGGACAGGACGACCGTCGCGCGATTCGTCACCGCGTGGCGTGGCCCGCTGCACCTACTGATCAACAACGCAGGGGTTGTCACCGGTGGCCTCGAACGAACCGGTGAGGGCTGGGAGTTGCAATTCGCAACAAACCATCTCGGCCATTTCGCCCTCGCCACCGGCCTGCACGGCGCCCTGGCCCGGGGAGCGTCCGACCGCGACGGCGCTCGGATCGTCTCGGTGAGTTCGACGGCGCACATGCGTTCAGGCATCGACTTCGACGACCTTCACTTCGAGCACCGCAGCTACGACCCGCAGGTCGCCTACGCTCAGTCGAAGACAGCGAATTCCCTGTTCGCGGTCGAGGCCACCCGCCTGTGGGCACCGGATGGGATCGTTGCCAACGCCGTGAACCCCGGTGGCGTCGCCACAGGTCTCCAACGGAATTTCACCTCACGGCAGAGGCAGTCGCTCGACGCGGCCGAGGCCGCCGGCGTCTTCACGTACAAGACGGTTGAGCAGGGGGCCGCGACCAGCATCGTCGCGGCCGTCTCCCCGGCCTTCGCCCACTCCGGCGGCCACTACCTCGATGACACACAAGAGGCATACACCGTGCCGAGCGACGCCGACCTCGCGCAGCACCCCCACGGTGTCAAGGAATGGGCGCTCGATCCCGCCACCGCCGAGCGCCTCTGGGCAGTCTCGACCGAGCTGCTGTGCGCCCGGGTCCCGCAGTCTCGCACCGGGCGGCTGTAGTCAGCGGCGGTCGGTGGTGTCGGCGAGTTCGGACTCGGTCACGCCCGGAGAGACGAGGGTGACCCGGATGTCCCCGGCGGATTCCGTCCTGGCGGGCATGAACACGGACGCGTCAGGCTTCGAGGTGGGTGAGGACGGAGCGCACCGCGTCGTGCACGGCCTGACGGTTCTCCTCGGTGGGGTCCGTCGTCTCGAAGCCGTGCAGGCCCTCCGGTACGTCGATCACCTCGATGTCCCGTCCGTGGGCCGCCGCGGCGGTGAGGAACTCCTCAACGGTCGCCGCGATCTCGACGCGCTCCCGCCCCACCCGGGTCAGCACGATCGGCAGCGCACCGGCGGTGCGCAGCGCGGCCGCGGGCCTGAAGCGGGTGTCGGTCAGGCCCCAGTTCGCCAGCGGGGCGAGGACCGGGTACGAAGCGGCCACGCAGCGCAGCCACGGCGGGGGCGCCGCGATCCAGTCCGCCGAGATCAGCCCGCCGGCGGAGAAGAACCAGAGCGCGACGCGGTCCGGGTCGACGCGCGGGTCGGCGCGGACCCGTTCGACTGCCGCAGCGACGTCCTCGGCGGCCCGCTCGAAGTCGCCGACGTCGTGCAGCCGGTGGTCCACCGTCACGCCGACGGCGCCCAGGCTCGCCACGTACCGGCCGTAGCCGATGAAGGCCGGCCAGTCGCGCGGAGTCGGCGCCACGCCGGCGGGCACGGGACCGCCGTGCACGAACACCACCGCGGGGCGGGGGCCGTCCGCTTCGGGCAGGTGGAGGTCGACGTGTCCTGTGCGTTCGCGCGGCTGCTCCGGCACGTCGAGGAGGAACGGCCGCAGATGCGTCGGCCGCTCGCCCGCCGCGGGGTCCAGCCGGTATCCGCCCCCCGCAGCGGCCTTGAGCAGGACGGTGGCGAGCTCGTCCGGGGCGGAGAGCATCGGCCAGTGCCCGGTGTCGAGTTCGAAGAAGGTCACGCGGCGGTCGACGAGCCTCTGGAACCGGGGGTCGCCGAGCCCCACGAAGGCCTCGACCGTGGCGATGCTCGACCCGTTCCCGGTGCACAGGACCCCGGTCGTCGCCAGCTCGGCTGTCCCGCCGGTCAGCCGGAGTGGCTGCCTGAGGGTGCCCCTGGGGTGCGGGGCGGCCAGGCGCGTCAGCCGGGCCAGCGCGTCGTCGGGGATGCCGGCGGTGCTGCCCCAGCGCTGCCAGTCGTCGGGTGCCGGGACGGGGACCCGCCAGTCGGCGCCGGCTGCGTCCGCCCCGGCTGGGGCCGACCCGCCGAGGAGCAGTTCGCGGAGCTTCGGGTCGGGGACGAGACTGAGGGCAGGCTCGCCGTCCTGCGGGATGCCGGTGTCCAGGTGGACGATCCGGCCGATCCGGTCCGGGCGCCGGTCGGCCGCGCCGAGCACGGGGTGGATGCCGTAGTCGTGGCCGACGATCACCACGTCCTGCGTGTCCACGTGGTCGATCAGCTCGACCAGGTCCTGGATGTGCGTCTCCAGGTCCGTCCCGGGGCCTGCCAGGTGGCGGCGGTCGCCCAGGCCGGTGAGCGTCGCCGGATGGACCTCGGCCCCCGACTCCCGCATCCGGTCAGCGAGTTGCTGCCAGACCCAGCCGCCGGTGTACGTGCCCGATACCAGGATGAATGCCGCCACGAACCTCTCCTCACGCTCTCTCGGTGCGCGGGCCGCCGTACGGCCGTCCGCGCTCGCCGGTACCGTAAGAACTCCCCCTGAGGGAGGTTCAAGCCTTGTCGCCGGACGGCATGTGGAGCATCGGAGAGCTCGCCGAGCACGCCGGCGTCTCCGTCAAGACCGTCCGCTTCTACTCGGACCGTGGTCTGCTGCCCGAGACCGCGCGCAGCTCCGGGGGACATCGCCGGTACGGCCCCGAGGCGCGCGACCGGCTGCATCTGATCCGCTCCTTGCGGACCCTGGACCTGCCGGTGCCGGACGTGGGGCGGGTCCTCGACGAGGAGGACGCCCTGGAGGACGTCATCGAGGGGCAGTTGCGGGCGCTCGGTTCGCAACTCGCCGCCCTGCGCTGGCGCGAGGCGGCCCTGCGCGTCCTGCGGGACTGCACCGCGGAGGAGCGTGCCGAGCGGCTGCGGCTCGTCGGGGCCGTGACCGCCCCGCCCAGCACGGAAGCGCTGGCGCGGTTCTGGCGGCGCTGGCTGCCGCCGCGGCTTCCCGCCCGGCTGGTGTCGTCGTTCCTCGAACAGACGGTGCCGCAGCCTCCTGAGGACCCGGACCCTGCCCAGGTGCTGGCCTTCGCCCGGCTGCATGCCTTCGTCTCGCGGCCCTGCGTCGGCAACGAGCGTGGCCAGCCCGCAGTGCACCGGCCCGACGAGGGCTACCGTCCGGCAGTGCTCTACGACGGGCTCGCGGAGGCGTACGCTCTGGCCGCCCCGGCCCTGCGGGCGGGGCGGCCGCCGGACACGGGCGACGCGCTCGACTGCTTCGTCGCCGCGTACGCCCGCTCGCGCGGGGCGCGCGACACGGCCGCCTTCCGGCATCGGCTCGTCGGCATGCTCGCGGCGGACCCCCGTATCGACCACTACTGGCAGCTCGTCGCCGAACTGGCCGGCCCCGCCTACCCCACGCCGGGCGCGGCTCACGACTGGCTGCTGGCCGCGCTGGACGGCGACATCGCGGGCTCCCCAGCTCGCCGGACCTGACCGCCCCTCAGGTGCCCGGCTCACCGGCAGGCGCCTGCCGGTGAACCGGACACCCGGAGGACGGCCTCTGCGACGCCGGCAGCGCACATCTCAATCAGCAGCCAGGGCGCCCAAGAGAGCCGGGCGGCCACTCCTTCGAAGCCACTGAAGGCAAGAACCCATCAGCCACACCCGGCCCTCCCGGGCCGCCTAACAACTTACGGAGCACCCATGACTGCTGGATTGCTCGACGCGCGCAGACGGATGCCGGCAGCGGCCGTGGTGCTGTCGGCAGTGTCGGTGACGCTGTCCCTGTCGACGCCTGTCAGCGCGGCGGCGCAAGGTGGGGTCACAGCGCTCTCGGCACCGCGAGCAGCCCACGCCGGGTCCGAGTCCGAGTCCGAGTGTGATGTGGTCCTGATCGCGGCCGGCCACAACAAGGTCGCGGCGATCAGGGCAGTTCGCAGGGTGACCGGCTTGGGCCTCAAGGAGGCGAAGGACCTGGTGGAGTCCGCCCCCGCGGCCCTGAAGGAAGGTATCTCGTCGGCTGACGCGGGAGAAACGAAGAAGGTGCTCGAAGCTGCGGGGGCCACCGTGGAGACCAGATGCTCGGCCACTGCGTAGACGCAGGCGACCTGGTTCGCGCTCAGTGCGACCGGCGCGAGGGCCCGGTTCGACCTCGCGTGGTTCGGCCTCGATCGTCCGTACCCCGATTTCCTCCAGGGATGTTCTCATCAGGTCAAGCTCCACGCGGTTGCCGCCTGCCCGAACCTTGGTGGAGATGCTTGGCATGAGCGAATTTGACACGCTGGGCGACACCTATGAGCGTTCCGCGGTGGAGCTCCCTTTTCGGGAACACGTTGAGCGCCATTCCGTACGCCAGGCCGTCGGCGATGTGACCGGGCTGACCGTGCTCGATATGGGGTGCGGCTCGGGCATCTACACCCGAAGGCTTGCCACCTGGGGCGCAAGGCACGTCACCGGCATCGACGTTTCCGAGGGCATGCTCGCCACCGGGCACGAACGCGAACACGCGCAGCAGGCAGGAGTGACCTACCTCCGCCGGGACGCAACCCGCCCCGGCCCCGCGGGCGATCCGCTCCTCGACGGCACATGCGACGTGGTGGTCTCGGTGTACGCCCTGTGCTACGCCGTCACCGAGCAGGAACTGACCGGTTTCCTCACCACCGCTCGGCGAGCACTCAAACCCGGCGGCCGGCTCGTGGCCATGACCCTCAATCCGGACTACGGCCGCGGAGTTCGCTACTACGCCGGTTACGGGTTCTCACTCACCCAGCACGAGGAAGGAGAAGGCGCACCGGTCACGCTGGCCGCCACGCTGCCCGGCGGGCTGCCGATGAGTGTCACAGCCCGATGGTGGTCGCACCGTGCCTACGAAAAGGCGGCCTCAGCCGCAGGTTTCGCCCGCTCGTCATGGGCTGTGCCCACCGTGTCGGAGACAGGGGCGAGCCAGTACGGGAGCGCATACTGGACCGCCTACCTCAACGCCCCACAAGCGGTCATCCTGAATGCGACCGTCGGCTGACACCTCACGAGCGCAGGGCACCGCCGGCCGATGCAAGCCGGTTCTCAACACCGGGCTGACGGCGGTCGCCCGCCCGGCGGTCCTCTCGCCGCCGAAACCGGCCGGCGCCTCTACCTGGCCGTGTGAAGGCCGGTGACACCCTGAAGGACGTCGAAGCTGACGGTGGCGGAGAAGAGTTGCTGGCCGACGGCCAGTGGCGTGTGCGTGAACTCCTTTGCCAGGGCGTCCGCGGCGGCGGGGCCAGGTTCACCGGAGTGTTCTGCGCGCTGAGCTTGGTCAGGGAGAGTTCGACTCCCTGAGCGGACTGGGGGAGCGTGTGGATCCTCTTACCGAGGTGCTCTGCGGTGACGACGCCGGCCCGGTCCAGCTTGAGACGGATCTCCAGAGCGGTGAACTCGGCCCGGTGCGTCCCACGCCGGAAAGCGAATCCGCCCCTGGCCGCCCCGCTGAGCCCCGTCAGATCAGTGTTGATCTGACCGCTGTCCAGGGTGGCCTTCATGCACCTGTGGCCGTTCTCGGTGATGAGTGTGGCGGGCGCGATCGCTTCGAACCTGACCCCTGCCGTGCTGAGGGCCCTGGTGGAGGCATCGGTCAGGCAGTACGCGGGCGAGCCGGGTGTCCGTGCTGCCCGGAAGGCGGGGCTGGGCCTGCGCGTCCGTGGCCCCGGAGGCCGGTGTGGCGGGGCGAGATGACCAAACAGCGCGACGCGGGGCGGTCGACCAAGGACCTCTGAAGGATCTCGATCCACAGGAAGGACGATCCTTCCGCCCGGCCCCCGGCCCTGTCCCGGCCCCCGCCCCGGCCCCGGTACGTTGAGGTGTTCAGCGGTTCTTGAACTCCTCGATGGCGTCCCGGACCACCTCGCCCGCCGCGTCACTGCCGGCGTGCCCGGCGTCCTCAATGATGTGCAGCCGCGCGCCCGGCCATGCCTTCGCCAGCTCCCACGCCGTCTGGACCGGGCAGCCCATGTCGTGCCGGCCCTGCACGATCACCCCGGGGATCCCGGCCAGTTTGTGCGCGTTCCGGATCAGCTGGTCCTCCTCCAGCCATGCGCCGTTGCTGAAGATGTGGGCGCAGATCCGTACGAACGCGATCTGCGCGTCGACCTCGCGGTCGCTGTACATGCCGGGCACGCCGTTGGGCTCGCCGGTGATGACCGCGTCCTCCCAGGCGAGCCAGTCGGCGGCGGCCTTCTCGCGGATCGCACGGTCGGGGTTCTCCATCAGCCGTGCGTAGGCCACGAGCAGGTCGCCGTCCCGCTCGTCCTTGGGAACGCCGTCGCGGAACCGGTCCCACGCCTCGGGGCGGAACCGCCCGGCGCCCCGGTAGAGCCAGTCGATCTCGGAGCGGCGGGTCGTCATCACCGCCTGGATGACGATCTCGCTGACCCGCTCGGGATACTGCTCCGCGTAGGCCAGGACGAGCGTCGGGCCCCAGGAGGCGCCGTTGAGCAGCCACTTCTCTATGCCGAGGTGTTCGCGCAGCCGCTCGATGTCGCCGATCAGGTGCCGCGTTGTGTTGAGGCTCATGTCGGCGGCCGGGACGCTCGCGTGCGGGGTGCTGCGGCCGCAGTTGCGCTGGTCGTAGCGGATGATCCGGTAGGCCTCGGGGTCCCAGGACCTGGTCGGCCGCCGCATGGCGCCGCCGCCCGGGCCGCCGTGGACCATCAGGGCGGGCTTGCCTTCGGGGTTGCCGAGCTGCTCGTAGTAGACGCGGTTGCCGTCTCCGGTGTCGAGGAACCCTGAATCAAAGGGACTTGTCGGGGGATAGAAATCGACCATGACCGACGATCCTAGGAGCAGAGCACGGTCGGCTGCCCATGGAACGCTGCCCGTGGAACGCGGACGGCCCGCGCCGCGGGGCCGACACCACCCTCGACCTCCTCTGCCCGGCCGGCTCCCCAGCCACCTGAGTGCTCTGCGACCACGACGTCATCCGCCACGTCACCCGCGACGGCCGGGATCAGACGTCCCTCGGCGACGCCAAGCGCCAGAACGGGCAGTCGGCAGTCCTCGACCGGGGCGTCCTGGGCCCTGTCTGACGAATGATCTCTGCGAAGCTCCGGTGTCCGAGGCCGAAGGAGGAGGCATGGGGATTGAGCTGGAACTGTCCTCTGGGCGACCAGCGCGAAAGAGGTCGTCCCGGGGCGGCCCTTAGCCATACCTGATCGTTGCTCTTGTGGTTGGCCCGGGGACGAGCGGCGCCGGGCCGCAGTGAGCAGGATTCCGAGGAGCAGCGCCAGATCGGCCGCGCCATCGGCGTCGTCGGCCCAGCGGGTGGTCTGCAGCGAGTGCGCCTGGTCGAGGGAGACACCGTCACGGGCCAGGACGAAGGCCAGTGCCAGCATGGCTGCGCGGGCGTTGCCGTCTTCGAACGGATGGAAGAACAGGACGTCGAGGTACGTCCGGGCAGCGCGTGAAGGCAGGGGGAGGTCGGACTGAGCGCTCTCGGACAAGCACTCTTCGAACCGCCCGGGTGTGTCGGGCTCAAGGCCGTAGCGCTCTCGTCCTCCCTTCGCGAAGGCGGGCATCGTGCGGAAGCCGACGGGGTCGCGACGCAGTACGGTTCGCTGCCAGCCCGCCATGAGGGCGAGCGTCAGCTGTCTGCCCTGGTTCGCGTCGGCGAGAGACTGGTCAAGGGCTGTCAGAACCCGCACGGCCCCTTCGGGGTCGCGGCCTCCGCGTGTCGCGTGGAGGAAGTCCCGGACGCCGTCGAGCACCGGCGGTCCCGCAGCGGGGCGGCCGCCGCTCCAGCGCGGCCAGGAGATCTCCGTACGGATGCGCAGCCAGTCGGCAAGGGCATCCCTCCGACCTCCCGACGGGGAAGTCATTCCTGTCCTCTCACAGTGTGGGCGAATCGTGAACTCGCCGAGTCGACCACCGCGGCGTCCGGTGCGATCCAACTGCCGAAGAGGCCACCGACCGCGCTCTCCACGATCTCCCGCGCTCGCTCCTGGTCGACACCGCTACAGGTGAGGAACCAGGCGAGGACCTGCATGCAGTGCCCGTACCAGCCACTCTCCGCCCGGGTCCGGTCGGCCACCACGGTGACCAGCCGCGTGCAGGCCCGCTCCCAGTGCCAGGGATCCACCGAGGAGACCGCAGAGTGGCTCGGCGGTGCGAGGGCGGCGAAGCGCTGTGCGAGTTCCTCCAGCCAGCCACGCCATTCGAGCAGGGCCGTGACGACCAGCGAGGAGGTCTCGTCCGCCGTCGTCACGGAATCGGCAGCACAGCACCACACGCCGACGACCCCGCCATCGGTGTCCCCCTCACCCACCGACCAGTTCCACCCGCAGGCCCACCGGCCGTACCGCTCCATCAGGCACTCGGTGACCGGATCAAGCGAATGCGGGCGGTTCTCCTCATCGGCGTCTGCCCCGGGCAGCAGGGGCGCCACACACGCGGCCAAGGCCTCTGCCTCGTCCTCGTCAAGTTCGAACGGATGCCGCAACGGATCCACTTCTGCCCAGGTCAGGGTATGCGCCCACAGCTCAGTCACCCTCCCACTCTGCCGTGTGCAGCCGCTCGGCTGTGAGGAGGAGGGGGGCGCCGGTGCGGACCTTGTCCTCCCAGGCCGAGCCGTCCTCGGTCCAGCCGTATCGGTCCAGCCGGTGTCGTACCGGTTGGGCTGCGACGTCTCGGGTACCGGCGAAGGCACGGACCCCGGATCGGCTGTCTGCCACGAGGGCTGGACAATAGCGATCCGAGGTCGGCCGGGGGATGTGCCGGACGGCTCCCACGGCCTGACTCCGCCCGCCGGGAACAGCAGGTCCGGTCGGCACGGTTGCATCGACCGGGGGACCGGCGCCGCACGGGCGGGAATCACGGAGACCACAAGGCCGTCCGCCCCACCAGAACCCGGGCCCCAGGACCGCGGTACGCCCGCCGCGGACTCGGACCAAGACGTATTTCTTATGGAGGACTGTTTTTCATGACTGACCGGCCCTTGACGCTCATGGCAGTGCACGCCCACCCCGACGACGAGGCCACCGGAACGGGAGGGGTGCTCGCGCGGTACGCGGCGGAGGGCATCCGCACGGTTCTCGTGACCTGTACCGACGGCGGTTGCGGTGACGGACCGGGGGGTGTCAAGCCGGGCGGTCCCGGACACGATCCGGCGGCCGTCGCCCTGATGCGCCGGCAAGAACTCGAGGCGAGCTGTGACGTCCTGAAGATCAGCGATCTGGAGATGCTGGACTATGCCGACTCCGGGATGACGGGCTGGCCGAGCAACGACGCCCCCGGATCCTTCTGGCAGACCCCCGTGGAGGAGGGCGCCGCCCGACTCGCGGAACTCATGCGGCACTACCGGCCCGATGTGGTCGTCACCTACGACGAGAACGGCTTCTACGGCCACCCCGATCACATCCAGGCCCACCGCATCACGATGGCGGCGCTGGAGATGACCGCGCTGACACCGAAGGTGTACTGGACGACGATGCCCCGCTCGATGATGCAGCGGTTCGGGGAGACCATGCACGAGTTTCAGGAGGACATGCCGGAGCCGGATCCTGCCGAGGCCGCCGCCATGGCCGAGATCGGTCTCCCCGACGACGAGATCACCACGTGGGTGGACACCACCGCGTTCAGCGGCCAGAAGTTCGATGCGCTGGCCGCGCATGCCAGTCAGGGCGAGAACATCTTCTTCCTCAAGATGGGCAAGGAGAGGTTCGGCGAGTTGATGGGCATGGAGACCTTCGTACGGGTCAAGGACACCACCGGCGCGGCCGTGCCCGAGAACGACCTCTTCGCCGGACTGCGCTGATCCGGCAGCCCGCGTCCGGGCCCTCGCCGACGGCATCGACGCAGGCCCGCACCACCGACCCGACACCGCGCTCGTCCCCGGACCAGGACCACCTGGCAACCGCACAGGTGGGAGACCGGCCGGCTGCTGGCGGCTGGCCGCTGACTCGGACGGAGCGCGACAGCCCAGGTCACCACCCCGGCGGTCTGCTCCGATCAGGACAGACCGCCGGGGAAGTGACACGAAGCTGTGGCTCGCGCGGGTGGGTCGGCCGATGCTTCACGCCGTCGCGGTGAGGAATTGCGTCTGGATCTGGGTGGGGCGGTCGGCCACGGTCACTTCGAAGTGGTTGACCGCCGTCACCTCGTCCGCGTCGACGACCCGCCAGCCGGTCCTCTCGAAGAGTGTCAGCCAGGCGTCGCGGGACTGGATCGTGTGCAGCGGTCCGGCGCCGCCGAACATGACGTCGTCCACGGTGGAGACGACGAGGCCGGAGTCGAGGCCGGCAGGATGCACTTCGGCGGTGATGGCCAGGGTGCTCCCTGCTGCCGCGCGGCCGGAGAGCCGCGCCAGGAGTGATGCGACGTCGCCGGGTTCGAGGAACAGAGCGAGGTGTTCGGCGAGGAAGAGAGCCGGTCGGTGGGCGTCGTGCCCGGCGCGCGCCAGGACCTCGGCGACATCGTCGGTGTGGAAGTCCACGGCGGTCAGGGCGAGGTGCGTGGTGTCGGTGCCCATCATCCGGAGGCGGCGGGCCTTGTCCGCGACGACGTCGGGCAGATCGAGGTCGAAGAACGTCACGCCGGAGTGCCGGAACCGCAGGGCGCGGTCGTCGTGGCCGGCGCCGAGATTGACTACCTGGGGGACCCCCGCCGCGATGGCGTCCAGCACGAGTTGGTCGAAGTACGGAGCGCGGGGCGCCAGAAGCGCGAGGGACAGCGAGATGTCAGTGGGCGCGCCGCCCGGATCGATCGCCTTCAACCCCTGGGCAAGCGCACGCCCGGCGTCGGGGACGCCCTCGGTGGTGGACGGCCGCTCGAACTCGGCGCGCCCGAGGGCGCAGACCTCGCGGATCATTGTCAGCAGCGGATGTTCCTGCGTCATGATGATTGCTCCTTCGGCGCTGGACGCGTGCGTCCGGGCAGGTTCGCGGGCGCGGCGGCGGATGCCGCCACGGCGGGAATGAGGAATGCGGTCCGACGGGCTGGGTCGGGCGCGTTACGAGTCACCCGGGTTCGGCAGGCCGGCGGTGATCTTGGCGAGCAGCATGTGGAGGGTGGTCCGCTCCGACTCGGTCAGCGGCGCGAGGATGGACTCGTCCGCCGCGGCCATCGCCTCGTCGCGCCCGGCTGTGAGCGCGATCCCGGCGTCGGTCGCGAAGACGCGCTTGCTGCGTTCGTCGCCGCCCTCGAATCGGCGTTCAACGAGGTTTCGCGCTTCGAGCCCGCGCAGGACGCCGGAGACGTTCGCCGCGGTCGTACGGGACGCTCGCGCGATGTCGCGCTGGATGGCACCGGGATGGGCGGCGAGATGGCTCAGGACGAACGCCTGCTGCAAGCTGAGTCCTCGCGTGCGGATCCACTCCTGCCCTGCCCGCACCTGGGCCCAATTGATGACCCTGAGGCTTTCGAGGGGACTGGCGGGACGGTGTTCCGACTGATCCATACCCCGACGGTAACCATTAAGAACTTAACAGTCAATGCGTTAAGTGGCACTGCGCCGCCCTTCAGCAGCGCGACCGCAGCCCGTGTCGTTGCTCAGAGCTACACGCCACCCGGCCGTAGCCGTACGAGAACAGGGCCTCATCTGCTGGTTCCGGCCACGGAACGCTTTCTGCCATTCATCCGCAACTCGGCTACAGCGATGTCGGGCGCGGACTACACAAGAGAGCTTGGGGTGGGGTACCGCGGTGCACAGTCCGGGAGCGGGGGAGTGATGGCGTCACGACGACGGCGTCGGAGACTGAAGAAGCGGACGCGCAGGCAATTGCAGGGCTGGGGTGCGGTGGCTGCGGCGGTGGCCGTGGTGTGGACGGCCGGACACTGGACGCTGGTGTGGCCGGTCCTGGTGGCCGTGCCGGCCGCGGTCGTGGTGGGTGGGGCCGGCTGGATGCTGCTGCGCACGCACCGTCTGGCGGTAGGCCGGGACCGGAAGTGGCGGGCACAGGAGGAGGCCCGGGCAAGGGAGTTGTCGATGGCCGATGTCGACGCCCTGTCGTGGCAGGACTTCGAGACGTACGTCGCCGACCTGTGCCGGCGGGACGGCTGTACGAAGGTGGTCGTCAGCGGCAGGAGCGGCGACCTGGGCGCGGACGTCGTCGGCTACCTCGCAGACGGCCGCAAGCTCGTCGTCCAGTGCAAGAAGTACGCCCCTGCCCGGGGGGTGGGTTCGCAGGACATGCAGAGGTTCGTCGGTACTGCCCGCCCGGAACACGGCGCGGACGTCGCCCTGTTCGTCACGACCGGCCGCACGTTCACGTCGGCCGCACTCGGTCTGGCCCTGCGTCAGGATGTGGTGGCCGTGCACCGTGACCTGCTGGGCTCCTGGGTCAAAGGCGCGCATCTGGAATCCCTGATCCCCTTGAACGGAAGCGGCGGTGGTGCCTCGCGGCGCCCGCCTGCCTGACCGCAGCGAAGCCCCCCCCGGCTGCTCAGCGCCCGCATTACCCCCGTGGCAGAGGAGTCGGCTGCCGCCGGTGCCGTACGGGCCGCCGTTGAGGGGCACAGGGAAGGGAGCAGGGTGGCCCTCGCCTCCAGTGAAAAGCATTTTGCGCGTGCTGTGGTCCGGATGGTGGGGTGGCACGGTGACCAACCACGAAGAGGCGGCGGCTGTGCGACCGTTGACACTGGCCTGGGTGAGCCGGTACCTGGAGGCCGGCGAACGGGTCGTCAGGACCGAGGCGCTGCACGGCGGTATCACTGCCGAAGTGCGGAGGCTGACCGTCGGCACGGGGGACGGAGGCACCCGTGACCTGGTGCTGCGGACCTTCGTCGACGTGGAGCACGCCGAGGACTGGCTGACCAGGGAGGCCGGCGCCCTGCCCCTGCTCACCGGGACCGGCGTGCCGGCTCCCGGACTGATCGCGGTTGATCCGACCGCCGCGCATTGCGAGTATCCGTCGCTCCTCATGACACATCTGGCGGGCCGGACGGTCCTCGACGATGAGGGACTGGAGACGCGCGTCCCCCTGCTCGCCCGTCAACTCGTGGCGATCCACGCGTTGCGACCCGTCGAGCGGCCCCGGGAGTACGTGGCGTGGACGACCGCCGACACCGTCGTGATTCCGAAGGGCGCCGACGCGGCGGCCTGGGCCGCGGCGATCGATGTGATCCGCAAGCCGGCGCCGCCCTATGAAGGGCGGTTCCTGCACCGGGACTTCCAACCCGGCAACGTGCTGTTCGACATGCCGCCCCAAGAGCCGGCAGGCGCCCGGATCACCGGCGTGGTCGACTGGGCGGCGGCCTCCTGGGGCCCGACGGATCTCGATGTGGCGCACTGCTCCGCCATTCTCGCGCTGCTGCACGGCCCGGCGTGGGGTCTGCGGTTCGCTGAGGCGTACGAGGCGGCCGGCGGGGTGCTGGCCGCGACCGCGAGCGAGCGGCTGTACTGGCGGGTACGGGACGGGCTGGCGTCCTCGGAAGAAGTGCGGTTGGTGGCGCAGCCATGGCGGGAGGCAGGGAGGACGGAACTGACGACGCGAGCTGTGGAGGAGCGGCTGGATGCCTATGTCACCGCCCTGATGGACGGGCTGGGCTGAGCCAAGGCGGTCCGGCGCGTGGCACGGCAGCGAACCGCCATGGTCTGTGCCGTACCTCGCGACCTCGCACCTACCGGTGCCCCTGGACCGCAGGAGGGTCCGTGCAGGAAGGGGAACCGTATGGAGCGGGCCCGAGTCCTGCTGCTGGACGCGGCTCCTGGCGAGTCGCTCGGTCGGGAGCTGGAGCGTCCGCTCGGCCACGGGCCGGCCGTCACGCTGAACCTCCCGGCGGGTGGCCGAGCACGCCGGGGTGAGCGCTGCCTGGTCCGGGCGGGCGGAACTCACCGACTTCGATGTCTTCGACGAATCCGCTCTGCTCGCCCGGACCGTCCGGGACGGACGCGGCTACCACGCGGTCAAGTCCCGCACCGGTGTGCCGCTGCGCGCCGCCTTCCTCGCGGGGGCGACCGACCCACCCGACGACCCTGATCACATGGCTGTTCGCACGGGCTTCTACTATTAAATTCGCGTTCTCCGACGGACGCCGACGCCCGCTTGGTCGTGCCCGCCGCCCAACGCCCGACACGACACGACGACGCGACGACGTCCACCGCACGGCGATGGAGTCGAGCGTCGAGGAGAGGAACGTTCATGCGCGCCCGGAGCATCGCCGCGGCCACCGGAACAGCATTGGCGCTGCTGGTGGCCCGCGACCTCGTCCAGAAGAAGCACGCACTGCTCCGGAACTTCCCGGTGATCGGACACGCCCGGTACCTGCTGGAGACGATCGGGCCGGAGCTGCGGCAGTACATCGTGACCTCCAACGACGAGGAGCGTCCGTTCAGCCGTGACCAGCGCACCTGGATCTACGCGTCGGCGAAGGCGGAGAACAACTACTTCGGGTTCGGCACCGACAATGACGTCGAGCACATGCAGGGCCACGCCTACCTGAAGCAGCGCACGTTCGCCGACACGCTGCCCGACGCGCACGACCCGCAGGCCCCCCTGCCATCGGCCAAGGTGCTGGGCGGCCCGCGCGGGCGCGCCAAGGCGTTCCGGCCGGCGAGCGTGGTGAACATCTCGGCGATGAGCTTCGGATCGCTCTCCGGCGCGGCGATCACGGCGCTCAACAAGGGGGCGGCACTGGCGGGCACGCTGCAGAACACGGGAGAGGGCGGCCTCTCGCCGTACCACCGCAACGGCGGGGACCTCATCCTTCAGCTCGGTACGGCGTACTTCGGCTGCCGCAACGAGGACGGCAGCTTCAACATCGACAAGCTGAAGGATGTCGTCGCCGGCGCCCCGGTCAAGGCGATAGAGATCAAGCTCTCCCAGGGCGCCAAGCCTGGTCTGGGCGGGCTGCTGCCGGGCGCGAAGGTGACCCCGGAGATCGCCGAGATCCGCGGCATCCCCGTCGGCAAGGACTGCGCCTCCCCGTCGCGGCACACCGCGTTCGGTGACGTCGACTCGATGCTCGACTTCGTCGAACTGCTCGCCGCCGAGACCGGCCTGCCGGTCGGGGTCAAGAGCGCGGTGGGAGAGATGGACTTCTGGCAGGAGCTGGCCACGCTGATGGCGCGTGGTGACCGTGGTGTCGACTTCGTGACCATCGACGGTGGCGAGGGCGGCACCGGGGCGGCGCCGCTGACCTTCACCGACTCGGTTTCGCTGCCGTTCCGGATGGGCTTCTCCCGGGTCTACGGCACCTTCGCCGAGCTGGGGCTGACCGACGACCTGACCTTCATAGCCTCCGGCAAGCTCGGCCTGCCCGAGAACGCCGCGGTCGCCTTCGCGCTGGGCGCCGACATGATCAACGTGGCTCGTGAGGCGATGCTGTCGATCGGCTGCATCCAGTCGCAGAAGTGCCACACCGACAAGTGCCCCACCGGCGTCGCCACCCAGAACCCCTGGCTGGCCCGCGGCCTCGACCCGACCTCGAAGGCCACCCGGGCCGCTGTCTACCTGCGCACCCTGCGCAAGGAGTTGGTGAAGATCTCGGGGGCCGTCGGTGTCGCCCACCCGGCACTCATCAAAGCCACCGACATCGAGATCATGAACGGTGACTACGACGCCCGCACCCTGCTCAGCGTCTACGGCTACAAGGACGGCTGGGGCGAGCTCGGCCCGCACCTCGCCGAGGAGATCACCGCACTGCTCGCCACCAATCCGGCCTCCGTGCGGCGACCGGCCGTCTGACGCCGACAGTGACAAGCACCGCGCTCACCGCACTCCTGCCCGGAGCACGCGCGGGGCGCCAGCCGGCGTCGCCCTCCCCTGCCCCACGACCAGTCCACGCCTAGGTGATCACAACATGACCGAAAAAGTGAGATTCCGGAGCACCGTCGGACCCGAACTGGCCGGAGTGATCGACCTGCCGGAGGGCGAGATCCGCGGCTGGGGACTCTTCGTACACGGATTCACGCTCGGCAAGGACTCGCCGGCCGCCTCGCGCGTCAGCAAGCAGCTGGCACGCGAAGGGATCGGAATGCTGCGCTACGACAACCTCGGGATCGGAGGCTCCGACGGCGACTGGGGCGACGGTTCCTTCACCGTCAAGGTCCAGGACACGGTCCGGGCGGCGAATCTGATGGCGGAGCGAGGGACTCCGGTGGATCTGCTGGTGGGGCACTCATGGGGAGGCGCCGCCGCCCTCGCCGCAGCGGCGGAGATCACCGGGGTCCGCGCGCTCGCCACCATCGGGGCGCCTGTCGATCCCAGCCACGTCGAGCGACAGTACGACGCGGTCATGGACCGGGTTCTCAGTGCAGGGGCGCACGAGTGGTTCGTCGGCGGGAGAACCCTGGTCCTCAAGCGCGCCTTCGTGGAAGACGTCCACCACGCTCACCTGCGCGACCGGATACGCAAGGTGAACCAGCCGCTGCTCGTCCTGCATTCGCCCACCGACTCCACCGTCGACATCGCCAACGCCGGTGAGATCTTCCGCGAGGCACGACACCCGCGGAGTTTCGTCTCGCTCGAAGGGGCAGACCATCTCCTGACCGCGCGAGGACAGGCGCAGCGAGCCGCCCACATCATCAGCGCCTGGGCCGACCAGTACATCGACGGGTCAGGGTCCGGAGGAAAGGCGTCTCAGGGCTGAATGTTCTCCAGGTCGTCGAGGAGGCCGGAGTGCGTCGGCTGCCACCCGAGGGCATCGCGGGTGTGGGCGCTGGACGCAGGCTGGTCCATGGCGAAGATCGGGCCGAACGGGCCGAAGGTCTCCTCCGGTACGGTCTCCACCGGCAGGCCCAGCCGACGGCCGATGACGGTCGCGATGTCCCGCACCGCGTCGCCCTCGTCGGCCACGGCGTGCCAGGCTGTGCCGGCCGGCGCCGACTCGAGGACCAGACGGAACAGGACCGCCGCGTCGAGCGCGTGCACGGCCGGCCAGCGCTGGGTGCCGTCGCCCGGGTAGCCGGCCACTCCGCTGCGGCGCGCTTGATCGGCCAACAGGCCGGCGAATCCGCCCTGGCCCTCGTTGTGGACCGTGCGCGGCATGCGGACAGCCGCGCTGCGCACACCACGCGAGGCCAGATCCAGCAGTGCGTTGACCGAACGGCCCCGACCGCCCACCGGTCCGTCGGTCGGCAGCGGATCGGCCTCGGTGGAGGCGCGGCCCGGCACCCAGGGCGTACCCGAGACCGTGGCCATCGGGCGGTCGCTCCCGATCAGCTCCTGCCCCAGAGCGGTGAGAGCGGCGCTCTCCTGGGCGATGGCCTGCGCGAGCGCGTCCGGGCTGCTGTAGTCGCGCCCGAACGCCAGACTGATCACGCCGTCGGACTGCGCGGCGCCGGACCGCAGGACGTCGAGGTCCGCCAGATCTCCTCGCAGCACCTTGGCGCCGGCGCTTTCGAGCGTCTGCGCGGAGCGATCCGAGCGAGCCAGTGCGAGAACGGTGTGACCGTTGCCGAGCAGTTCGGCGACGACGGCGGAGCCGATGGTTCCGGTACCGCCGGTGATGAAGACGTGCATGAGCTCTCCCTCAGTGATGGGACCCTTGTCCCATCACTGACCCTACATGGTGATGGGACAGCTGTCCCATCACCTATCCTGTTCTTATGACCAGATGGCAACCAGGGGCGACCCAGCGACTCGTCGTCGCAGCCGTCGATCTGTTCACCGAGCAGGGGTACGACGCCACCACGGTGACGCAGATCGCCGAGCGCGCCGGCGTCACCAAGAGCACCTTCTTCCGGCACTTCTCCGACAAGCGGGAGCTGCTGGTCGCCGGCCAGGAGACACTCGGCAGACTGCTCGCCGACGGCATCACCGAGGCGCCTGCGAGCGCCAGCCCGCTCCAGGCGGTGGCAGCAGGTCTTGAGCGCGCGTCGAACGCCATGGGACCGACGAACCGCGAACTCGGCCCCCGCCTCAAAGCGGCCGTGGCGGCCAGTACTGAACTTCAGGAGCGCGACGCCCTCAAGAGCGTCGGTCTCGCGGCCGCCATGACAGCCGCGCTCATCGCCCGCGGTGTCCCTGACCCGACTGCTCATCTCGCGGGCGAGCTGGGAGTCCTCGCGTTCAAGCGGGGCTACGCCCAGTGGTCCGAAAGTGATCGTGATGACGCGGACGAGCTCGCGCCTCACGCACTGGCGGCCCTGGAGGACCTGCGCGCGGCAACGGCGACGCTGAGCTGAGCCAGCTGCGGCGCTGATCCGGATACGGCGCTGATCCTCCGTTCAGCCACGGGCCGTTGCGCCCCCGGGTGCGGACGGCGTCAGCCGGTACGCATGGCCCTCGCGCCGCACGTGACCGGCGGTCGGCGGCGGGAAGTGGCTGCCGAGCAGCAGGGTCGAGGTGCCGGCCAGCGAGTCGAGCATCCGGTGTCGGGTCCTGGCGGCGAGTCCGGGGGCGATGTCCACGCAGCTGGAGAGCTCCGGATGCCCCATCTGGACCGGGTGGTGGATGCTGTCGCCACTGATGAGTGCGCTCTCGCCCCGGCTGCTCAGCTCCACCGTCACCTGGCCCGGAGTATGGCCGGGGCTGGGCAGCAGGCGGACACCCGGCGCGATGTCCGTGCCCGCGTCCGCGACGTCGATGAGGTCGAAGAGGCCCGCGTCCCGGACGGGGTGCACCGAGTCCCGGAACATCTGTAGCCGCGCCTCCTCCATCTCGACACCGGCCCAGTGGTTCCATTCGGTACGCGAGGTGAGATAGCGCGCGTTGGGGAAGGTGGGCACCCAACTGCCGCCTTCGGAGCGCGTGTTCCATCCCACGTGGTCGGTGTGAAGGTGGGTCAGGATGACGACGTCCACGGTCTCCGGGGCGAAGCCCGCCGCCGTCAGCCGCGCTTCGTAGTCGCTGTTCAGGTTGTGCCAGGCGGGGTTGGTGCGCTGCTTTCCGTTTCCGATGCCGGTGTCGACCAGTATCCGCAGCCCGTCCGCCTCGACCGCGAAGCTGTGGCTCGCCAGCCGGAGGACGCCCTCCTCGTCGGCGAAGTCGGGGCGCAGCCAAGGGGTCCGGGTCACGACGTCCGCAGTCGCCCCGGGCAGCAGCCACGGGCCGGTCGCGGCGGGAAGGGCTGCTTCGTCGATACGTCGCACGGTGTGGTCGCCCACGGACCATGCGGGGGTCTGTGCGGTTGCCGGGGCGCTGGGATTCGAGGGCACGGGCACGGTGATCTTCCCTTACGTTCGCTAAAAGCAACTGGTTTGCTTTAAGTCACCGTAGGTTCTACCGTCATCTAAAGCAAACGATTCGCTTTTAGGTGGTCGCGGACCGTGGACCAGTTCCCGGGCCGATCCACCGCACAGCGCGGGAAGGACTCTCATGACCAGCGAACTCACTCCCCAGCACGCAGCTCACGGCGCCCTGCGGGCGGGACTCGCCCTCGGGGACGACCGCCACGAAGCGGTGGCCGCGACCGCCAACCACATCCACTCCGTCATCACCACGCTGCGAGAACTCGACTTCGCGGACACGCCCCCTGCGGTCTCGTACCGAGCCGGACAGGGGAACGCCGATGCAGCCCTTTGAGCTGTCCCTCGCCGAGGCGGCCCGCGCGGTACGCGCACGGGAACTGTCCCCGGTCGAGCTCACCGAATCCGTACTGGCCCGCATAGGCGCGGTCGACGGACGGCTCCACGCCTTCGTCACCGTCGCGGCGGACGCCGCTCTGGCCGCGGCGGTTCGCGCCGAACGGGAAATCTCCGGAACCGGACCGCGCGGCCCGCTGCACGGGATCCCCATGGGCCTCAAGGACCTGATCGACGCCGCAGGCCTGCCCACCACGGCGAGCTCGGACGTCCGGGCCGGGCACATCGCGGACCACGACAGCGAGGTGGCCGCACGTCTGAAGGCTGCCGGGGCCGTTCTCCTGGGCAAGACGCACACCCATGAATTCGCCTACGGCCTGACCACTCCACAGACCAGCAACGCATGGGACCAGAGCCGCGTCGCCGGAGGGTCGAGCGGCGGCTCCGCGGTGGCGGTCGCCGCGGGCGGGGCGACGTTCGCCCTGGGCACCGACACGGGAGGTTCCATCCGGGTCCCCGCCGCACTCAACGGCGTGGTGGGCCTCAAGCCGACCTACGGTCTCGTCTCCCGTTCCGGTGTGACCTCGCTGTCCTGGTCCCTGGACCATGTCGGCCCCATCACCCGCAGCGCGCGGGACGCGGCTCTGGTGCTGGCCGCGACAGCCGGGTACGACCCGCGCGACCCGGCGAGTGTGCCCGGCCCGGCGGCGTCCTTCACCGGCGGCGGTGGTCCGACGGGGCCGGGCGGTGATCTGCGGGGGCTCAGGGTCGGCATCCCCCGCAATCACTACTTCGACAGGGTCTCGCCCGAGGTCGAGGAGGCCGTGCGCCGGGCGATCGAGCGGCTGGCGGAGCTCGGCGCGAAGCTCGTCGACGTGGAGATCCCGATGGCACGCTATGTCCGGGCCACTCAGTGGGGGCTGATGGTTCCCGAGGCCACGGCCTACCACGAGCGGTCATTGCGGGCCGCCCCGGACCTGTACACCCCTGACGTACGCATCCTGCTCGAAGCCGGCGAACTCACCTCGGCCGGCGACTACCTGCGCGCCCAGCGGGCCCGCACCATGATGCGCGACGGCTGGGCCCGCATGTTCGACGGGATCGACGTCCTCGCCGCCCCGACGGTGCCGATGACGGCTGCCAAGTCCGGCCAGGACACGGTCGTGTGGGCCGACGGCACCGTGGAAACGGTGTCCGACAGCTATGTCCGCCTCTCCGCCCCGGCCAACATCACCGGCGTCCCGGCCCTCACTCTGCCGGTCGGGCACGATCACGCCGGACTGCCGATCGGTATGCAGCTGATGGCACGTCCCTTCCAGGACGCGACGGTGCTGCGCGTGGGGCGGGTGTACGAGGAGGCGGCCGCCGATGTGGGGCGGGTCGCCCCGGTGGCCACCCGGGACGCCCAGTCGCCGAAAACGAAAGGGAGGCGGCTTGAAGCAACGTATTCGCCTTAAGGTAGAACGCATGAGCCCCAAGCCCATGACGCGCCCCGGCGGGCGCAGCGCCCGTGTGCAGGAGTCCGTTCATGCAGCGGTCCGCGAACTCGTCGGCGAGACGGGCCGCGAAGCACTGACCGTTCCCCGGGTGGCGGCCCGTGCCGGTGTGACACCGTCCACGATCTACCGCCGCTGGGGCGACCTGCAGGAACTCCTGTCCGACGTCGCAGTCGAACGGCTGCGCCCGGACACTGACCCCGTCGATCTCGGCAGCCTGCGGGCCGACCTCGACGCATGGGCGGAACAGTTCCTCGACGAGATGGCCTCTCCGCCCGGGCGGGCGTACATCCGTGATGCGCTCCTCGGCGATCCGGACGGCACCAACGCCGGCCAGTGCTCCGCCTACGCCGCGGAGCAGATCGACTCCGTCCTCAACCGCGCGACACGGCGCGGAGAGGCAGTGCCTGCCACGGAACGGGTGATCGACCGGGTCGTGGCGCCGATGATGTACCGCATCCTCTTCCGCCCCGGTCGACTGGACGCCGCGTACGCGCGCGAACTCGTAACGAACGCCCTCGACCGGACCTGACGGCGAAACCCGCACGGGAGCGACCGCGCGGAGTCGCCATCCAGACCTGGCTCCCGGGGCCCACCACCGCACCTGTGGGCGCGGTCTCCTACCTGAGGCGGGTTTGCCGGGTGCCCGTCTCGGCGGACCGCCTGATCGCGTCGAGCAGTCGGTGCAGCCGCAGGCCGGCTTCGACATCCGGTGTACTGCGGGTTCCGGTGCGCAGGTCTTCGCGAACCGGGCATACGGCTGGGCCACGTTGAAGGGCTCGAAGCTGCTGGCCGCGTCCCGGGCCCAGCGGTGCCGGTCGGGGACGGGGAGCTCCTGCCACGAGCCGTTCTGGGGATGGGTTCCGAGCAGGCGCAGCTCGCCGATCGGAGCGATTTCGAGCCGGGTACGGGCGTCGGTGACTGTGGTGTCGTGGATGTGCGCCGACACCGCCGCACCGACGAGGAGTTCTCTGCCTGCCCTGTCCGCGGCACGACCACCCGGACCGGGACACGGTCCACGCCTACTTCGCCCGTCGGCAGAAAGAGGGCCTATTCGGCCAGCTCAACGTCCCCCTCCGCCGTCAAGTCCGCAGGCGGGAAGGCCGCGACGACGAACCGACCGCCGTTCGGCCCCGAGTGACCTCCCCGGCTCGCTGCACCACCCGGCCGGGCTCGTCGCCACCGCGCGAAGCCGTCACCGGGGTAGGGCCACACACAGGGGGGCGTACCGGCTGCGGTCTGCCGCAAGATCAGTAAGTGCGACGCAAACACGCCTCGTCACGCCTCGTTGCTCACTGTAAGAAGAACCTCATGAAGAACATCATCGCGCAGCGGCCGGTCCGCATCCTGGCCATGATCTCCGCCCTGACGCTGGGAGCCACGGGTACGGCGAGTGCGGCGCAGCGAGAACCCGCAGCCCGCAGTTGCCCGACGGCGGAGGTCTTCGCCACCGACAACACCGCGATCATCACCGACCCCGGGGACCCCCGTCTCAGCACCCACCTGACCCGGTTCGACCGGGAGGTGCGCAGCATCATCCACACCCAAGGGGCGGCAGCCGGTGCCTCGACCCTTCTGGGCGGTGTCTTCTGGTCCACCGACCTGCAGCAGGCCACTTACGAGCGCTCCCGTGAGTTCGAGGTCAACAAGATCAGTCCCGCCGGCCTCCACCACGTCGCCAGTGTGATCGCCAAGCGCTACGGCCAGGAGGCGGTCCTCACCTTCCGCTGCCTCAAGCGCACTTCGCCCGATACCGACGCAGTGCAGATCCAGGCCTCCGGTGTCAGCTGGACCCGCCTGCACGACGCCCTCGTTCAGGACCCCGAGGCGCGCGCCCGGCTCGGCGGAGGGTCGGTCACACTCGACGGCCGGCTCATCCTCGTCGCCTCGCTGGCGGATCTGGACCTGGCCAGGAAGTTCACGGCCCGTCTCGGCGTGGACTGGAACAAGACCACGATCCGCTACGGCGACAAGGAGTTCGTGAGCTGATACGGGAAGCAGCTGGTACGGGAAGGGCCCCTCCTCAGTGAGGCACCCACCACCGGCGAACGGTGTGGACCTGTGTCATCGGTCATTGAGTTCCCCGACGGGGCAGGTCCTTCCCCCGTACGGACGAAAGCGGGTACCGGCGGGTGCAGCGGGCGGGTTCCCAGGGGAGGGAACCCGCCATGGTGTATCGCGCGGAGCTCGCCGCGGCCCGGCCCGACATGCTCTCCCCCTACGACGCCGCCTATCCCCTCGCGTCGGCGGCGGTGCTGGGCCGGTTGTGGGGAGCGCTCGCCCGGGAGCCGCTGCCCGGGCTGGCGAACCGCAGGAGCGACGGGTCCTCCCTGACGGTGACCTTCGACAACGGCCGCCGCGTCACCGGCCCTTCGGCCGCTGCCGGCCTCGTTGCCCGGGACCTGACCGCGCTCATGGTCGACGGGCGTGCTGTCAACGACCCGCGGGCCGTCGTGCTCGCTCTGTGGCCGGGAGCGGCAGGGGCGCGCTTCGCCGGTGAGGTGACGGGCAGCGTCGCCGGACTCGCCCTGGCCCGTGCTCACCGGCCGCACGCGGACGCGGAGACGGGCGAGCGCGACAGCACCTGGTACGAGCAGAGCGTCGTGGACGGGCACCCCTTGCACCCGTGCTGCCGCAACCGGCCAGGGATGTCGCTGGCTGAAACCCTCGCGTACGCACCCGAGTTCCGCCCGGTCCTCGACCTGCCCCTGGTGGCTGTACCCCGTGCACGCCTGCACACCCACGCACCCAACTGGCCGCTGACCGAAGGAGAGCACGTGCTGCTCCCGGTTCATCCGTGGCAGCGTGACCACGTCCTGCCCCGTTACGGCCTCGCACCGGCGACGTCGATGCGGGCGCGGCCACTGATGTCGCTGCGCACGCTCGCCACGGACCGCTGGCAGATCAAGACCTCGATCGATGTGCAGCTGACCTCTGCCGTGCGTGGTCTGTCCGCACGCAGTCTGCACAACGGGCCTGCCCTGTCGCGGGTCCTGCCCGACGTCCCCGGCCTGGCGCTGCTGCGCGACGTGCACGCCGCGGGCATCGACGCGCACCTGGCAGCGGTCCTGCGACAGCCACCCGAACACCACCTCGCCCCCGGCCACGTCGCGGTCCCGCTCTCGGCCCTGCCCGGCGCGGGAGTCGATGTGGCGGCGGCCGTGGCCGCCATCGTGCCGGCGTTGTTGCGGATGCTGGACCGCGGCGTCGCGCTGGAGGCGCACGGACAGAACACCCTTCTGACGCTGGACGCCGACGGTTCTCCCAAGGGCCTCCTCTACCGCGACCTCAGCAGTATCCGGGCCAGCCCTCACCGTCTGGGCGGTCTGCCGCCCCTCCACGGATCGGTGGCGTGCGACGACCCGGACGTCCTGCACGCAAAACTCGCCGCCGCCATGGTCGCCACACTCGCTGAACTCGTCCACAGCGCAGGGGACCCCGGCCTGTGGGGCCACGTCGCCCACCACATCGACTCCACCTACGCGGAGCTGCCCGCCGATGACTGGAACCGGAGGCACCATGCCCTGTTCTTCGCCCCCCGCCTGCCGGTGAAGGCGTACACGGCCAAACGCCTGGCCGGTGACGCCCACACCGACACCTGGGCATGGATTGCCAACCCGTACGCCGCACTCCGCTAGGGGCCGACACCGTGTGCGACCAGCGAACCCTCCCCGACGACGAGGCGCCGCAGCGCCGGCCCGTGCCGGGCGGCATCCCGGCCGGCGCCGGTGAGCACGCCGATTCCCTGTCCGCCACCGCGCTCCTGGGGTGTCTGATCCGCGAGATCGCCCGCCCGCACCTCTGCCAGGACACGGCCGGCGGCCACGCGGCCTACCTCCTGCCGGCGACCGGCGCACTCCTGCGGGTAGGGGCCGGCCGCCATCCCACCGAGCCCGAACTGCGCACCGCCGACGGCTGGTCGCCGCTGGCCTTCCCCGCGCTGGCCGCGCTGGTCACCGACGAACTCACCCGCCACACAGGACTCCCCAACCACACCCTCGCCGGCGAGATCACCGCCAGTCGCGACACCATCGCCGCATTCCTGGACGCCCGCGCCACCGCTGATCCGCCCCGCGACCTCTACATCCGCTCCGAACAGGCGCTGCTCGCCGGCCACCGCCACCACCCCGCCCCCAAGGCCCGTGGCACCGAACCGCCAGGCACCTGGCTGCCCTACGCACCCGAGGCCCACGCGCGCTTCCCCCTCGCCCTGCTCGCCGTACGCGCCGACCTCCTCGCGCAGGAGGGCGACTGCACGGGCCTGGACAGCCTGGGCACCGCCCCTCCCGGCTACCGGCTGCTCCCCGCCCACCCCTGGCAGCTCGCCCTCCTCGGCGACCTCCCCGCCTTTCACGACGGTCGCATCAAACGCCTGGGCGAAACCTCCGCCACGGTGGTGCCGACCTCATCCCTGCGCACGGTGTACCTGCCGGAAGCGGACCTGTTCTGCAAGTTCAGCCTCGATGTGCGGATCACGAACGACGTCCGCCGTCTGTGGACCCACGACCTGCGCCGACTGCGGACGATCGACGTACTCCTGCGCTCTGCTTTCGCCGACTTGCCGCCGCACTCCTCAGCCGGGATGCTGGCCGACCGCGGCCACCGGACCGCCGATCTCGCGGACGCCGACTCCTACGGGGCCTTCGCGGTCATCATCCGCGACGGGCCCCGCGCCCACCTGGACGCCGGCACCACCCCTCTCCTCACGGCCGGGATCAGCGAGGGCTTCCCGGGCAACCCCCTCGACTCCACCACCGCCGAAGGCGCCCTGACCTGGTGGCGCCGTTACCTCCACCACGTGGTCCCGGCGGTCCTGCATGCCTTCTTCCGCCACGGCCTCGTTCTCGAATGCCACCTCCAGAACGTCCTGGTCTGCGTCGACGACACCACCGGCCTCCCGGCCAAGGTCCTCTTCCGTGACCACGAAGGGGTCAAACTCCTCGCCGGGCGGCACACCGCACCCCTCCACCTTCTTCCCCCGGGGACCTCCGCACCCGTGGTGGAACCCGCCGAGGGCTGGCACCGGCTGACGTACTGCCTGGTCACCAACAACCTCCACGAAATCGCCGGCGCGATCACCCAGCGCCACCCCCACCTCGCCGGCACACTGTGGCCCCACGCCCAGCAGGTCTTCGCCGCCTGTGGCGCCGCGGCCGGAGACCCGCCCGAGATCCATGACCTGCTCGCCACCACCCACATCCCTGCCAAGGCCAACCTCCTGCTGCGCTGGCTCGGCGCGGACGGCGCGAGTTCGCGCTACGTTCCGATGCCCAACCCCCTGCGCACCAGCAGCACTTCACCCCGACAGCCCGGAACCAACGCACGCGACGCGCGGTGACAGGGCGTTACGCACTCCTGCCGGCGTAGTTGGACGGCCTTGCCGATCGAGGCCGCGGGGATGGCGGCCCGCTCGGTGACGGCGAACTCGTCGTGCCCGCACCTTCGACGACTGCTCGGCTCTGGCATTGGGGGTTTTCCCCGAAATCGTGGGATGCCCGCGGGCGGCACCCCGGGTGCCGGAGCTCCGGGCTGCGTCACGTCGGGGCGGGCCGCGCCGGGGTCAGTGCCCCAGCCGGGACATTGCCTGGTCCGGATATCGACCGCCGGCCACCGAGCCGTCCGGCACGGCATTCCGGAGCAGGCCGATGTGCTCCGTACTCAGGGCCACATCGGCAGCCGCCGCGTTCTCCTCCAGATAGTGCCTCTTCTTCGTGCCGGGAATGGGGACGATGTCCTCGCCCTGCGCCAGCAGCCAGGCCAGGGCAGCCTGGGCGGGGGTACAGCCGATCCCGGCCGCGACCTGGTGCACCGCGTCGACGAGCGTCAGGTTGTGCCGGATGTTCTCCTCGGCGAACCGCGGCCAGCGCCTGCGATTGTCGTCGCTGCTCAACTCGCCGGATGAGGTGATGTTCCCGGTGAGCATGGCGCGGCCGAGCGGTGCGTACGCCACCACAGCGATGCCCAGCTCCCGGCAGGTGTCCAGCATGTCGCCCTCCACCACGTCCCGGGTGAAGAGCGAATACTCCAACTGGACCGCGCTGATGGGATGGACGGCGTGGGCCCTGCGCACGGTGTCTGCGCTCACCTCGCTCAGCGCCAGGTGCCGGATGTCGCCCGCTGCCACCAGCCCGGCCATGGCGGTGACCGTTTCCTCAATGGGGGTCGCGGGGTCGCGGCGGTGCACACAGTAGAGGTCTATGTACTCAACACCCAGGCGTCGCATCGAGGCGTGACAGGCGGTTCGTACGTATCCCGCCGATGTGTCCACGACGTTCACCCGGCCCGAATCCGCGTCGTGACGCAGCCCGAACTTCGTGGCCAGTACGACGCGTTCCCGGTCGGCCGCCCGGCGTCGCAGCCAGGCGCCCAGGAGTTCCTCGTTGGCGCCCCGCCCGTAGGCGTCCGCCGTGTCCAGAAATGTGACACCCAGATCCAGTGCCCGGTCCAGGGTGCGTGCGGACTCGGCGTCGTCCGGGGCCCCGTAGGTGATCGACATGCCCATGCAGCCGAGTCCCACGGATGACACAGATGGTCCGTGCGTGCCGAGCGTGCGGTATTTCACGAGGAACTCCTCCTGCGGGCGGTCTTTCGGGCGGTCTTTCGGGCGGACGGAAGACTGGAGAATGTTTTGGCCGCACCCAGCAGCCACTCCACCTCTGTGGCGTAGTCGCCACTCTTGCGCATAGACGGTCCCCGGGTGCGGGCACCTCGGGAACCCGATGCCCGGGGTCGGCGTGATCGAGCGCACGATGTGATGGCTGTCCGGCTACCGCCGGCTCCTCCGCGCCCCGGTCCTCCGGGGTCGACCACTGATCAGCTTGATGTGTCGCGTGTGCGGGCAGCGACGCAGTCGGTCGCCCGTCACGCCTTTCAACGGTCGTCCATCGGACGGCGTTGCCGGAGCTGGTGCCGGTGAGGTCTCCGATCGGACCGTTTCGTCGGCATCTGAAGGGCCACAGACGAACGGGACTTCTTCATGCTGCGCAGAATCACGACTGCGATTGCCGCTGGTGCGTTGCTCGCCGGGATCGGACTGGCGAGCAGCGGGACAGCGTCGGCTGCACCCGCCGGTGGTCCCTGGGTGGGCTGCTCCTCGGGTTCGCGCCTCGCCGCCTCCTGTCCATCGCCGGCGGTCAGCCGCGCACGTGCAGCCCGAAACCGGTGCGGCCCGCGAGCTCCAGTCCCTCCTTCAGATGCAGAGAGGGGATCTCGTAGTCACCGGAGTTCTGCCGCCGGAACGCGATCGGCTCGGTCGACTCCAGGGTGAGCAGACGCTCTTCCCAGGCCTTGGCGACGTCCGGGTAGTCCTCACTGGCCATCCGGTCGGTGCCGTACAGCACGAACGGCGGCAGCACCTCGATGCCCGGGTAGTGGAGGATGCCGTGCTGGATCGGGAACAGCAGGTCGTCGATGGGTCCGTTGACCCCGCGAGCGGCGTAATGCGGCTCAAGGCCACCGATGGTCACCGACAGCATGGCCTTCCTTCCCGCGAGTGTTCCTTCGCCGTAGCGCTCGCCGTACGTGGTGTCGCTGTGCTCGCCGACGCCGTACGCGAAGCGATGGGTGAACACCCGGTCCACCCAGCCCTTCAGGATCGCGGGCATCGTGTACCACCACAGCGGGAACTGGAAGATGACCGAGTCCGCCCACAGCAGCTTCTCCTGCTCGGCAAGGACGTCCGGAGTGAGCGTCCCGGCGTTGAAGGCCCGCCCCGAGTCCCGGACGACCTTCAGCGGACGTGAGGCGTCCGGGCCGTAGTCCGCGCCGTCCACGACGGCCTTCCAGCTCATCGCGTACAGATCGCTCACTCGCACCTCGTGCCCGGCGTTCTCCAATGTGGACACCGCGAGGTCCTTCAGCGAGCCGTTGAGTGACTTCGGCTCCGGGTGGGCGTAGACGATCAGCGTCTTCATGAGAACTCCTTCGGATCGGATGACTTCGATCCTGGGCCTGGCGGCGCCCGGTGTTCAGGGGCGCCGCTACCGCCGGACGGGACTTCCTGGTACTGGCAGAGCCACCCTCACGGGCAACACCGTCGCCATACTGGGGACATGGACGATCTCGCGGGCTTCCTACGGACCCGGCGTTCCCGAGTCGACCCGGCAGCCGTCGGCATTCCCGCCGGCACCCGCCGCCGGGTCGATGGGCTGCGCCGCGAAGAGGTCGCGCACCTGTCCGGAGTCAGCGTCGACTACTACGTGCGCCTGGAGCAGGGCCGCGCGACCCAGCCCTCCGAGCAGGTCCTCGACGCGCTCGCCCGCGTTCTCGGCCTGGACGAGATCGAACGCGGGCACCTCCACCGGCTCGCGCGGCAGCGCCGCCGCCGCGCGAAGGCGCCGGGCGGCCGGGTCAGGCCGGAGCTGCTCCGCGTCCTCGAACTGGTCGCCGACGCACCCGCGCTCATCATGGACCACCGCCTGGACGTGATCGCCGGGAACCGCCTCGCCGGGCTCCTCTACGGCCGGCCGGTGCCGGGCCTGAACACCGCCCGCCACATCTTCCTCGAGGAGGCCGAGCGCGGCCTTTACGTGGACTGGGAGAAGTGCACCCTCGACGCCGTCGGGCATCTGCGCCTGGCCGCCGGCAAGTACCCCGAGGACCCCCGCCTGACCTCGCTCATCGGCGAGTTGGCGATGGGCAGCGAGCGCTTCCGTCGTCTCTGGGCCCGCGCGGACGTCCGCGCCCGCACACATGGGCGCAAGGCATACCGGCACCCGCTGGTCGGACTGCTGGAACTGCACCAGGAGAACTTCGCCCTGCCGGACGGATCGGGCATGGAGCTCCTGGTGCTGTCCGCGGCATCAGGCAGTCCCGCCGAGGACGGGCTGCGCCTGCTCGCGGGCCTCGACGCGGACAGCGGTGACGCGCATCCCAGGGTGAACGCTCAGGTTCGCGAGTAACCCGACTTCCCGTACCGGCGCTTCGGGCGGGGTGCCCGGTGTCCGACCTCAGGTCGGCTTGCGCCACACGGAGATGTGCTGTGCGGAATCCTGGGTGAACGGCGCCCCGTTCCAGTCCGCGACGCGACGTTCCAGTTCCAGCCCGGCGATCCGTGCCATCAGGTCGAGCTCTGCCGGCCAGGCGTACCGATGCCGGGAGTTGCCGCGGCGGTAGCGGCCGTCGTCGCCCTCGCGGGTGAAGTGGTGCGAGACGAGAATCTGCTCGACCAGGTCGAAGGTGTCGAAGCCGAGATGCTGTTCGGAGACGTCGAACGGCACCGCGACCTGACCGGGAGGCAGGAGTCGCAACGGCGGCACGCCCAGCTCGATGACGAATCGGCCGCCGGGCGCCAGATGACGTGCGGCGTTGCGGAAGCATTCGACCTGCTCGTCCTGCGTGAGCAGGTTCGTGATGGTGTTGTAGACGAGATAGACCAGGGTGAACTCGCCAGGGACGACGGTGGTGGCCATGTCCCCGATGGCTACCGGGAGGGTGTCCTCGTCGGTCTTGCGGCGCAGGGCCGCTGCCATGTGCTCGGACAGTTCGATCCCCACCACCTGCACACCGCGTTCCCGGAGCGGGACGCCCACGCGGCCGGTTCCGATGGCGAATTCAAGAGCCCGGCCGTCTCCGGCGAGCTCGGCGAGGAAGGCGAGAGTCGGTCCGAGAACGGCGGCCGAGGACCTCTCCGTCTCTCCGGCGTCGTAGCGGTCGGCGGTCGCACGGGTCCACAGCTCACTGCTCGTCACGGGCAGCCACTGTGCCGGGTGCCGAGGGACACTGTCGACGCAATTACCTTCCGCTGCCTTCCACCGGCTCCGATCACACGGGGCGGGGCGGGCCGGTACAGACCTTCCGGGGCCGTCCGGGCAGGCTTGGCCCGCATCCCGGTGGCGCTGCCGGCCGCCAGCCTGGTGAGTTCCCTCTTGTTCTTCCCGTTGTTCTTCCCGGTGGTTCTGATCGCAGCCGTCCTTGAGATGGGTGCGGTCCAGAAGAAGGCCCGCCGCGCGTCGGAGTAGACATGCGGGGCGCGGACCCCCCCTCAGCGAGAACGTGACGCGGCGTCCGTCCCGTCGCTCCAGGACGCGAGCAGCCGGTGGACGGCCTCGGCCGCCTCGGGGATCGCCGCCACGGGGCAGGTCTCGTCCGAGACGTGCGCCTGGTCGGGGTCGCCCGGACCGTAGATGACGACTGCCCGGGCGTCCAGCTTCCCGGCCAGCACCGATGCGTCGGTGAAGTAGGTCGCGTACTGCGGTGGTCCGTCGGTTTCCGCAGGACGCAGGGCATCGGTGAGGTCGTGGACAAGGGCGGATTCCGGATCGGTGGCCACGCCGTTCAGGTCGAGCACACGCTCGATCCTGGTGCCCGGCCCGGCGAGCCGCTCGATCGCCCGGAGCGCGTCGTCGGAGCTGAACTCCGGGACGGTGCGGATGTCGACCATCAGCTCGGCATGGTCGGGGACGAGGTTGGGCTGTACGCCGGCGTGGAAGGTGCCCACGTTGACGGTGGCCGCGCCGTGTGTCGCGCTGCGCGGCCAGTCCTGGTGGCCGTGGATCCGCACCGCCGCCGCGGCGAGCCTGGCGAGTGCGTTGTCGCCGAGTTCGGGCCGGGACCCGTGTGCGCTGCGGCCTTCGGCGGTGAGCCGCAGCCACAGAACGCCCTTGTGCCCGAGAACGATCTTGTTCGCAGTGGGTTCGGCGACCAGCAGGACAGGGCTCGGTGTCAGACCGTCCAGCCGCGCCGCTCCCTCGCAGCCGGTCTCCTCGCCGAAGGTGAGAACGAGCTGTACGTCGGTGTCGGTGGGGTGGGTCGAGGCCCGGTGGGCGGCGGCCGCCACCATGCAGGCCACGCCGGCCTTCATGTCGCTGCTGCCCCGACCGCGGAGCCGGCCGTCCCGGATGTCGCCACTCAGCGGGTCGAACGACCAGCTGGACGCGTCGGCGGGAACGGTGTCCAGATGCCCGGTCAGGGTGACCGGGGTGCGGCTGCCGAAGCGGGCGACGAGATTGACCCGTCCGGGCTCCGGCTCTTCGGTCCGCACGCTGAAGCCTGCGTCCGCGAGGATCGGAGCGAGAAGTGCGGCGGCGGACCTCTCGTTCCCGGCCCTGGTGTCCAGTCTGACGAGCCGCTGGGTCAGCGAAACGGGGTCGAGCACGCGAGGGTCTCCTGTCAGTGCGGTGTCAGTGCGGTGCGGTGCCGTGTCGGTGCGGTGTTGTGTCAGTGCTTCGGGGGAACCGCGGAGCCGCGGATCACGAGGTGCAAGGGGAAGGACTTCGCCACGCGGGCGCCGTCCGGGGCTTCGATCCGGTTCTGGACGACTTCCAGCGCCGTACGCGCGAGGTCGGCGACCGGCTGCTGCAGCGTGGTGAGTTTGGGGCGCAGCCACTCGCCGACCCGGATGCCGTCGCAGCCGATGACCGAGAGGTCTTCCGGGATGCGCAGCCCGTGCAGTTCCGCCGCGCCGAGGATGCCGACCGCGACGATGTCACTGCCCACGAAGGCCGCCGTCGGCGGTTGCGCGGCGCGCGCCAGGTAGGGGAACGTGCTGGCGCCGAACTGCTCGGTGTACGGGCCGTGCAGGACGAGGTCCTCGTCGACGTCCAGTCCCGCGTGATCCATGGCGTCCCGGTAGCCGCGCAGCCGGTCGCGGGTGGTGGACAGCTCCTGCGGTCCGGCGATGTGCATGATGCGCCGGTGCCCCAGCTGCACGAGGTAGGACGTCGCCTGGTAGGCGCCGCTGTAGTTGTCGACGGCGATGGTGTCGAGCTCGGACGGGCTCGCGACCTCCTCGTCCAGGAGAACCACGGGCAGTCCGTCGGCGATCGCCCGGGTCAGCCGGGGGTTCCGGCGGTGCATCCCGACGTAGATCAGCCCGTCGACGGCCTCGGTCGAGGCGGCGAAGTCACTGAAGAGCGACTCGCGCCGGGCCTGCTGACCGGTGATCCCCACGACGAGGGCCACTCCGCTGACGGCAGCCGCGGCGGCCACCTCTTCGGCCAGTTCCGCGAAGAAGGGGTTGATCAGGTCCGGCACGACCAGGGCGATCAGCGGCCGGTCCGCGCGCGGGCCGGACGGGACCGCGAGCGGTACCTCGTAGTTCAGCTCGCGTACGGCGGCGTCGATCCGAGCCGCTGTGTCCGGCTGGACCTTCAGCTGCCCGCGCAAGTACCGCGACACCGTCGAGGCCGACACCTGCGCATGTTGCGCAACGCTGGTCAACGTCATCCGAACCTCCCTCACCTTTCCCGCAGTCTAGTGCGTTCCCGGGAGGACATTGACGGCGTATCGACTCGCTTCTATCGTTGCGCAAAACCAGCGCAACGTTGCGCACGATCATTTTGAGGAGGTACGTGTGAGCCGCGTACTCATCGCAGGCGAGTCCTGGATCAACGCATCCACCGACTTCAAGGGCTACGACGCCTTCCCCCACGCCCAGCTGGAGGTGGGTGTCACCCCGCTGCTCCAGGCCCTGCGGCGGGCGGGCCACGAGGTCACGCATCTGCTCTCGCACGATGTGGCGGCCCACTTCCCGGAGACCCTGGAGAAGCTCAACGCCTATGACGTGGTGATCCTGTCGGACATCGGCGCGAACTCGCTGCTGCTCCACCCGCAGGTGTTCGCGCAGGGACGTCCGTTCCCCAACCGGCTCAAGCTTCTCGCGCAGTGGGTCCGGCAGGGCGGTGGCCTCGCCATGGCCGGTGGATACCTCAGCTTCCAGGGCTTCCAGGCCAAGGCCAACTACCACGCGACCCCGATCGAGGACGTCCTGCCGGTGCAGATCCTCCCGTACGACGACCGCGTGGAGTGCCCCGAAGGCGTCCGCGGTGAGCTCACCGGGGAGACGCACGAGGTCACCACCGGGCTGGCGCCCCAGTGGCCGATCCTTCTCGGCTACCAGCGGCTCGTCGCGAAGCCGGACGCGAGCGTGCTCGCCACGGTCGAATCGCGCCCCCTGCTCGCCGTCCGCGAAGAGGGTGCCGGGCGCACGCTCGCCTTCGCATCGGACATCTCACCGCACTGGGCACCCACCGAGTTCATCGAGTGGGAGGGCTACCAGCAGCTCTTCCACCAGGCCGTCACCTGGCTCGCCGGCCCCGCGGACTGACCTGACCGACGCGCCGGGCCCGCCGGGCAACCGCCCGCCGGGCCGACAGGGCCGCGACAGCGACCACAGCCCGTCATGACACCGCCCACACGCCCAGAGATTGCATCGGTTCCGTCGGACATACTGGCTCAAAGGAGAGCGATTACACGATGACAAGCCTCAACACCGCAGGCCCCGAACCTGGAACCGTGTCCGCGGCGCCGCCCGCGCGGACCGCCCGCCGCACCACCACGGCAGTGCTGGTCCTGGCCACCGTACTGGCCGGGCTGCTCAGCCCCCTGCAGTCCACCGTCAACGGCGCCCTGGGCAAGAACATCAACGACGGGAACGCCGCAGCCGTCATCTCCTTCGGCAGCGGCCTGATCCTGATGGCCGTCATCGTCTTCGCCCGGCCGGCCACCCGCCGGCAGGCACTGAACGTTCCCCGCTTGCTCCGCGACGGCACCATTCCCTGGTGGAACTGCGTCGCGGGCCTGTGCGGCGCCGCCGTCGTGCTCTCCGAAGGCATCACCGTGGGCACCCTCGGCGTCGCCGTCTTCCAGATCGCGCTGATCTCCGGGCTCGTCATCTCGGGCGTGGTCTGCGACCGGGTCGGGGCAACGTCCACGATCAAGCAGCCCGTCACACTTCCCCGTGGGCTGGGCGCCCTCCTGGCCATCGTGGCGACGGCCATCGCGATCTCGCCGAACTTCCAGGTCCCCGGGACGATCGCGCTGGCGATCCTGCCGTTCGCCGCCGGGCTGCTCGCCGGCTGGCAGCCCGCGGGCAACTCCGCCGTCGCCCAGGGCAGCGGATCCATGCTGGTCTCGATCGGCCTCAACTTCCTCGTCGGATTCGTGGTCCTGGGGATCGGACTGCTGGTGCGCGCGTCCACCGGATCGGTGAGTTTCACGCTCCCCGGCACCTGGTGGATGTACACAGGGGGTCTGCTCGGTCTGCTCTCCATCGCCTTCATGGCACTGCTCGTGCGCGGCCTCGGCCTGCTCCTCCTCGGGCTCGCCTCGATCGCCGGTCAGCTGGTCGGCTCGCTCCTCCTCGATGTGATCAGCCCGTCCGTCGGACAGCCCCTCCATGTCGTGACCGTCATCGGCACGGTCGTCGCTCTGGTGGCAGCGGGCATCGGCATGATTCCGTCCCGCTCCGTCCCATCAGTGGAGGCATCATGACCGGCACCGGCGGGCTCCCGTACGTGCAGACCGTGACGGGGGCCGTGCCCGCGGCCGGACTCGGTCTCGTACTGCCCCACGAGCACCTGTTCAACAACCTCTCGCGGGTTCTCGACGAACCGAGCTACGCGTTCTCGGCGGCGCTGAAGGACGAGCAGGTCAGCGCCTCCTCCGCCTGGGCGCTGCGGCACGACCCCTACTGCTGCTTCGACAACGTCGCCGCCAAGCCGGTCGAGGACGTGCACCGTGAAGTGGCCGCCTTCCAGGCCGTCGGTGGGGGCACGATCGTCGACGTCACCTCAAGTCCCGCCATCGGACGCGACCCGCAGCGCCTCCTCGACCTCGCGCGGCGCAGTGGCCTCAACGTCGTCATGGGCTGCGGCGCCTACCTGGAGAAGTTCGAGGACACGCGGATCACGGCCGGCGCGGTCGACGAGCAGGCGGCCGCGATCACGGACGAGCTCGCCAACGGCGTGGGGGACACCGGCATCCGGCCCGGCATCATCGGTGAGATCGGGGTGTCCCCCCAGTTCACCGCGGCCGAGCGGGGATCGCTTCGCGCGGCTGCTCTGGCCCAGCTCGGCCACCCCTCCGTCCCGTTGATGATCCACCTGCCCGGCTGGCAACGGCGGGCACACGAGGTGCTCGACATCGTGCTCGACGAGATCGGCGTCGAACCGGAGAAGGTCGTCCTGGCGCACATGGATCCCTCCGGCGCCGACGTCGACTACCAGCGCTCGGTGGCCGATCGCGGTGTATGGCTCGAATTCGACATGATCGGCATGGACGTCACGTTCCCCAAGGAGGGCGGGTCACCCGCGTCCACCGCCACCGCGGACGCCGTCGCCGGCCACATCGACCACGGCCTCGCCCCGCAGCTTCTGCTCAGCCACGACCTCTTCCTCAAGCAGATGTGGACCCAGCACGGCGGCAACGGGCTCATCCATGTGCCCACCGTCTTCGCCGAAATGCTCGTCGCACGGGGAACGGGCCGCGATCTGATCGACACCCTCACCCGGCAGAACCCCGCCCGTATGCTCGCCGGCCCCTTCGCCTGACCGGCGTCGCCGGGCCCAGGCGGTGGTGCGCCCGGACGCCCGCACCCTTGGACGGATCACTCCGCCGGGCTGCTGGGCCGGTGAGCAAAAGGAGGGCGTGGTTCCTGCCGGTCGCGGTACCGTCCTGCCATGTCCCGCTCACCCGATACTGACCTCCCCCGGGTCCCCGCTCCCGCGGACGACCTCGACCATGCCGTGCAGCTCGCTGTGTCAGTCCTCCGCGAGGCACCCCCAGCCGCGTGGGAAGGCAAGGCCGGTTCGCTGGAATGGGACTGCTGGGAGACGGTCGAGCACCTCAGCGATGACCTCTTCGCCTACGCTGCGCAACTCGGCCCCAAAGCCCCGCCCTTGGACGGCGATGTGCCCTTCGTATGGGAGAGCCGGCGGCCCGGCGGCCCGGCGAACGCCATTCACGCAGACCGGAAGGCGGGGCCCGCCGGGCTGTTGCAGGTCCTGGAAGCCAGTGGTGCGCTGCTCGTCGCCATGGTGCGCACGACGCCTCCGCAGACCCGCGCCCACCACGTCTTCGGGGTCTCGGACCCGGACGGCTTCGCCGCGATGGGCATCGTGGAAACCCTGGTGCACGCGCACGACGTGACGCAAGGGCTCGGACTCCCATGGAGCCCGCCCGCTGATCTGTGCTCGCGCGTTCTCGCCCGGCTCTTTCCGGACGCACCCTCGTCCACGGATCCCTGGCCGACCCTGCTGTGGGCCACCGGACGTGCCGAACTGCCCGGGCGCCCTCGTCCGACCGCATGGCGGTGGGACGGCACACCTCGCGCCCGGGCCGCAGGTGTGTCCGCCTCACCTCCACCGGTGCCGCCCTCGTGACCTCCAGGTCCTGTCCGGCCGGTCTTCGAGCGGACAGCCCTTAGCCTTGATCCGCCGATTCGATGCCTGTGGATAATTCTTCTTGGAACGAGGAAGTGCCTTGTGACCTGCGATGATGGGAGTTCTTCAGGCTTCCAGCACGCACAGTCAGCAAGGCACTTCCGAGATGCAGGTTTCCCACACGTCGGCTGCGGTCTCCGCTGCGTTCGATGACCCGAATCTGATTGCGCATGCCGGGCTGGTCCCGATGCTGCGGCTGGCCGAGCGGTGCGGGCTGTCCCGGCTGGTGGCCGAGAAGGTGAAGCTGGCCGGGGCGAAAAACGGGGCGGGGGCTGCGGCGGACGCCAAGGCCACCAGCATCGTGGGCGGCATGGCCGCGGGCGCGGACAGCATCGACGACCTGGCGATGTTGCGCCACGGGGCGATGCCCGCGGTGTTCGGTGGTATTCGCGCCCCGACTACGCTCGGCACGTTCCTGCGTGCGTTCACCCACGGTCATGCTCTTCAACTCCACGCTGTGCACCGCGGGTTCCTCGGCGAGCTGGCCGCGCACACCCCCCTGCTGCCCGGCTCGGACACGATGGCGTTTCCTCGACGTCGACTCCACCCACAAACGCGTCTACGGCCGGACCGAACAGGGAGCCGAGTACGGCCGGTTCAAGGGCATCCGCACCCCGCACCCCCTCCTCGCCACGATCTGCACCCCCCAGTCGAGACCGGTGATCGCGGCGGTGCGGATGCGACGCGGCAAAGCGGCAGATTCCCGGGGCGCCCCGAAGTTCGTGAGCGAGGCCCTGGCCACCGCCGTCGAGGCCGGCTGCACCGGGACCCGTATCCTGCGGGCCGATTCGCAGTTCTACAACGCCGGGGTCATCGCCGCCTGCCGCCGGGCCGGCACCCACTTCTCGATCACCGCCGGCGTGAACCCCTCCATCAAGCGGGCCATCCACAGCGTTCCCGACGATGCCTGGCAGCAGATCACCTACCCGACCGGGGTGCCCGACCCCGAGACCGGCGAACTCATCTCGGACGCCGAAGTCGCCGAACTACCCGAATACACCGCGTTCGCCAGCCGGAAGAAAGCAGACCGGGTCACCGCCCGGCTGATCGTTCGCCGGGTCTGTGACCTGGCCAAACCACCGGTCGCGGGCGGGCAGGGCGAACTGTTTCCCGTCTGGCGCTACCACCCCTTCCTCACCGACCAGCCGGCCCCGAGGCTCCAGGCAGAGCGGGAACACCGCCACCACGCCGTGATCGAGCAGGTCATCGCGGACAGCAAGGCCGGTGCCTTCGCCCATCTGCCGTCCGGACACTTCCACGCCAACGCGGCCTGGCTCACTCTGTGGGCGATGACCTACAACCTGCTGCGGGCCACCGGTTCCCTGACCTCCGCGTTCCACGCCAAGGCCACCACCGCCACCCTCCGCACCCACCTGATCCACGTCCCTGCCCGCATCGCCCGCTCCGCACGACGCATCACCCTGCACCTACCGCACAACTGGCCCTGGCAGCACGCCTGGACACACCTCTTCCACACCGCCCACGGCCCGGCCGGCTGACACCAACCGCCCCTGACCACCCCGCCCGCCAGGACCCAACCGGAACCGAACCTGTGGAAAGCTGGGCAGACCAGCAGATACCACCTGCTCGCACCCAGCCACCAGCTCAAAGTGGACGCAAAAACGATCAGGGACCACTCTCGAACCACTTCGGTGGATCAAGGCTTAGGCCAAGTCCTCGTACTCGGATTGCAACAGCGCTGAGAAGCTGGGGTACTCGGTCACGGAGCCGTACTTGGGCGCGAAATCGAAGGCGGCCCACTCGCCGTCCGGCCCGACGTCGGTCGGATCGAGCAGCCAGAAGTCTTCTCCCCGGGCGATCTCAAGGGATCGGCGAAACAGCTGCACAATGTCCTCGTTGTCGGCTATCGAGTCGTAGACCTCGATCACGCTGCTGCCGGCATCGCCATCCCGCATCCATGAGACGCGGCCGCACGGATGAATACCGTCCACCCAGGCATCCAGGGGCGTCCACCCGTCGCTCGCCAGAAAGAACCCCCTCAGGCTCGGCGGGAACCGCACCCCGAGCCGCTCCTCGGCTGCCACCAGAGCCTCTTCCCGAGCCGGTGCTTCACCCAACCACACATCGACCCGGCCCTCCCGCTCCAGCAGGTCCAGCTGATCTTCATCCAGCAGATCGGCCAACTCGTCTTCGTCATCACAGTTCTTCAAGTACAGCTCGGCGTACTGCTCCAGAAAGCCACGCCACTCCTGCGGTGTGGTCATCACAGCGTCGAATACACCCTCGTCGGAACCAGCTGTTTCACTCATACCGCCCATGCTGCCAGCCGGCTATGACAACGCCGACCGGGGTCGACCGTACGGCGTGCGAGGAGCGGTTCCTACCCCTGATGTGGACGTGACATCTGACGGCAGGGCCTGGCGCCCCAGGCAGGAGGAGCTGTCCTGCCCGGACACGTGAGGTGCCCCCGCCCGGCGGGGCAGGGGCACACGGTCAGGCGCCGTACATGGCGTCGGTACGTGGATCAGAGGTGCTTGCCGAAGAAGTCGGCCAGCTTGGCGACGGCCGGGGTGACGGCTTCGTCCCTGTCGTAGAGGTCGACGTGCGTCGCGCCGTCGATGACGAACAGCTCGGCGCTGTCACCGGCCTTCTCGACCGCGGTCCGGCTGAAGGGCAGGGTGGCCGCTTCGGACCCGGCGATCATCAGCAGGGGACGCGGAGCGATCTTGTGCACGTCCTCGTAGGCGTCGAACTGGTCCAACTGGTCGACGCTGCGCAGTGCGTACGCTCCGATCGAACGCGGGTGCCGGCCGCGCGGGGTCCTGTAGTAGTCGAAGAACTCCCGCATCGGAGCAGGGGTGGAGTCGTCGACGGAGTCGGGCTTAGGCGAGGGCGACCAGGTCCCGGTACTCCTCGCTCCACAGATCCTCCTCCGCGTCCGGGAGGAGCAGGACGCGGTCCGGGTGCAGGGCGTCGAGGGCGCCCTGGTCGTGGGTGACCATCACGATCGCACCCGGATAGGTGTCCACCGCGGCCAGGACTTCGTGGCGGGAGGCGGGGTCGAGATTGTTGGTGGGCTCGTCCAGCAGGAGCACGTTCGCGCCGCTGTGGACCAGTCCGGCCAGCGCGAGGCGCGTCTTCTCCCCGCCGGAGAGCACCCCGGCCCGCTTGTCGGCGTCGTCCCCGGTGAACAGGAACGCCCCGAGTACCCGGCGTACCTCGCCGTCGGTGAGGTGAGGTGCGGCGGCGGCCAGGTTCTCCCGGACGGTACGAGTGGCATCGAGGGTCTCGTGCTCCTGGGCGAAGTAACCCAGCCGCAGGCCGTGCCCGTGCACCACCCGACCGCTGTCGGGCCTTCCCTGCCCGGCCAGCAGACGCAGCAGAGTGGTCTTGCCGGCGCCGTTGAGGCCGAGGAACACCAGCCGGCTGCCCCGGTCGACGGCCAGGTCCACGCCGGTCAGCACCCGGTGGTCGCCGTAGGACTTGGTCAGGCTGACGGCCCCGAGGGGTGTCCGTCCGCAGGGTGCGGGTTCCGGGAGCCGGATCCTTGCGACCTTGTCCACGCGCCGCGCGGGCTCCAGTTCCGAGAGCATGCGCTCGGCGCGGCGGGCCATGTTCTTCGCGACGACGGCCGTGGCCACCCGGGCCCGCATCCTGTCCGCCTGGGCGTGCAGGCTGGCCGCCTTGCGCTCGGCGTTCGCGCGCTCGCGGGTCCGGCGCCGCTCGTCGGTCTCCCGCTGGGTGAGGTAGGCGTGCCAGCCGGTGTTGTGCACGTCGATCGTCGTGCGCCGCGCGTCGAGGTGGAGGACCCGGTTGACGGTGTCGGCCAGCAGCGCGGTGTCATGGCTGATGAGCACCAGGCCGCCCTGGTGGCCGGAGAGGAAGGTGCGCAGCCAGGCGACGGAGTCTGCGTCGAGGTGGTTGGTCGGCTCGTCCAGCAGAAGTGTGCCGTCGTGGCCGGCGAAGAGGATCCGGGCCAGCTCGACGCGGCGCCGCTGCCCGCCGGAGAGGTCGCCGACCGGCCGGCCCATGACCCGTACGGGCAGGCCGAGTCCTGCGGCCACGCGGGCCGCCTCGGCCTCGGCCGCGTACCCGCCGCGGGTCTGGAACTCCGCCTCGGCGCGGACGTAGGAGCCCATGGCCCGTTCCTGCGCGGCCGTGTCCGTCGCGCGGGCCATCGCCGCCTCGGCCCTGCGCAGGGCCGAGGCGGCCAGATCAAGGCCCCGGGCGGACAGGATCCGGTCGGTGACGGTGGTCCCGGGGTCGGCCGTGCGGGAGTCCTGCGACAGGTACCCGACCGGCGAGGAGTGGGTGACGGTTCCCGCGGCAGGTTTCGCCCGGCCGGCCAGGACGTTCATGAGGGTGGTCTTACCCGCGCCGTTACGCCCTACCAGGCCGATGCGGTCGCCGGGGGCGACGGTGAAGGAGATGTCGGACAGCAGCAGACGGGCGCCTGCGCGCACGTCGACACCACGAATGGTGATCATGAGGTAACGCTCCGAGAAAGCAGAAGGACACACGGGTGACGTGGAAGCGGGTCCTTGAGCTAAGAAACTCGGGGCGTGGACATCACCCCAGACTAACCGAACGCCTGGAGCGGGCCCACCGCGTGCCGCACCACGTCCGGCGCGTTCGTGATGATCCCGTCCACGCCCATCTCCTTGACCTTCCTCGCCGTCGCCGCGTCGTCCACGATCCAGGTGTCCACCTCCATCGGTTTGCCGTGCGCTCCGAGCAGCCTGTGCACCGCTGCCACCCAGCCGGCCGAGATCGTGGTGTGCTGCGGGTTGATCTGGTCGGTGAAGGCGGCGTACCGGGGCAGGTCGGCCACGTTCGGGGTGCCGAGGAAGGCCGTCCGCAGATCGGGCCGCAGCGCGTGCACGGTACGGATCGAGTCGGCGCTGAAGCTCTGCACCACCAGACGGCGCGTCACGTGCGGCTCGTCCAGCCAGCCCAGCTCGTCCAGCAGGTCCAGGATCTGCCGCTCGATCCCCGGGGACGCCTCGGGCTCCTTGAGCTCCAGCAGCAGCCGCTGCCGGTTGCGCCCGACTCGTTCCATGTACTCCCGCAGGGTCGGCACCCGGGCTCCCGCGAACCGCTTGTCGAACCAACTGCCCGCGTCCAGCCGCGCGATCTCCGCCGCCGTGAAGTCCTTGACCCGCCAGGGCCCGCGGTCCGGGAAGACCCGCTTGACGTCGGTGGTCCGGGTGAGCGTGTCGTCGTGGATCACCACCAGGACGCCGTCCCTGGTGCGCTGGACGTCGTTCTCCACCCAGTCGAAGCCCAGGGCCATCGCGCGGTCGATCGACTCCAGGGTGTTCTCGGGTGCGTACGCCGAGGCCCCCCGGTGGGCGTAGACGACCGGCCCTCCGAGGCTCCGGGCGGACCCGCCCGAGGGTGACGCGAGTGTGGGGGAGGGGGAGAGCGGCTGAACGGCGGTGGCCGGGGCGGCGCCCAGTGCGGTGAGGGCGAGGCACAGGAAGGCGGCGGTCGCCGCGGCACCGGAAGGGCGTGCGCGGTCAGGTCGCCCGGGTCGGACGTGCATGTGCGTTCTCCTCGGGTTGTGGGCCCTGCTGCTGCGTCAAACGGGAGCTGAGCGGCAGACGTTGCGCCTGTGGCTGCGGAGATCGCCCGGCCGGCCGAGCTGGACAGGGAGAAGTCCGCCACGGCGGCGGCCGCGCTACCGAGGGCGTCCAGAACGGTGACGGCGCGAGGTTGGCATCCATAAAACAGATGACTCACAACTGAAACATCTGTTGGACAGAACTCCGGGCGCGAGCCGAGGATTCCTCACGCGGTAGCGCGTAGCACGGTCGACGCGACATCGGGACGGACTACCGCATGAGTGGAGGTTGAAGTGCCGAGTGAACAGACTGAAGTAGTCGTCGTCGGGGCGGGCCAGGCGGGTGTGGCGATGAGCGAGCACCTCGGAGCCCACGGTGTCCCGCACGTCGTTCTGGAGCGGCACCGTATAGCCGAGCGCTGGCGCTCGGAGCGGTGGGATTCTCTGGTCGCGAACGGGCCCGCGTGGCACGACCGGTTCCCGGGTCTGGAGTTCCCCGGCGTCGACCCTGATGCCTTCGCCTCGAAGGAGCAGGTCGCGGACTACTTCGCCGCGTATGCCGAGAAGATCGGTGCCCCGGTCCGGTGCGGTGTCGAGGTGACCTCGGTGCGGAAGCACGCGGGCCGGCCCGGCTTCCGGGTCGAGACGTCGGAAGGTTCCATCGACGCGCGCTTCGTCGTGGCGGCGACCGGACCGTTCCAGCGGCCCGTGACCCCGCCCATCGTCCCGGACGACGCCATCCCCGTGCAGATCCACTCCAGCGGGTACCGCAACCCGGGGCAACTGCCCGATGGTGCCGTCCTCGTGGTCGGGGCCGGCTCCTCCGGGGTCCAGATCGCCGACGAGCTGCGCCGGTCCGGCCGCCGGGTCTTCCTCTCCGTCGGTCCGCACGACCGCCCGCCCCGCGAGTACCGCGGACGTGACTTCTGCTGGTGGCTCGGTGTGCTCGGGCGCTGGGACGCGGAGACGCCCCCGCAGGGGGCCGAACACGTCACCATCGCGGTCAGCGGCGCCCGCGGCGGCCACACCGTGGACTTCCGTGCCCTGGCCGCCGACGGCATCGAGCTCGTCGGCATGACCGGCTCCTACGACAACGGCGTACTGCGCTTCGCGCCGGATCTCGCCACGAACATCGCGCAGGGCGACGCCAAGTACCTCGAACTCCTTCAGGCGGCCGACGCGTACGTCGCACACAACGGGCTGGACCTTCCCGGTGAGCCGGAGGCGCACGTCCTCGGCCCGGACCCGGAATGCGTGGCCGACCCGCGCCTGGAGCTCGACCTGGCCGGCGCCGGCGTCACCTCCATCGTCTGGGCGACGGGCTTCGCCGCCGACTACAGCTGGCTGGAGGCCGACGCGTTCGACGAGAACGGCCGGCCGAAGCAGCGACGAGGCGTGTCGCCCGAACCCGGTGTCTACTTCCTGGGCCTGCCCTGGCTGTCCCGCCGCGGATCGAGCTTCATCTGGGGCGTGTGGCACGACGCCAGGTACATCGCCGACCACATCACAACCCAGCGGGGCTACCTCGCGTACGGCACCGACGACCGGCCCGGCGCCGTGCCGGAAACGACGACGCAGAAGAACTGACGCAGAAGAACTGACGCGGAAGAAACCAGGAGCAGTTGGTCATGACCTCCACGCGCGAAGGCCGCCCGGCGAAGGCCCCGATCGTCGCCGGCGGGCACATTCGGATCCGGCCGTTCAACACCCAGGACACCTATCCCGAGCAGAACCTCTCCAATGACCTCTGTCAGGCCGTCGTGGCCGGCAACACCGTCTACGTACGGGGCCAGATCGGCCAGGATCTCGACACCAGTGAGTCGGTCGGTGTCGGTGACGCCGGGGCCCAGGCCGAGCAGGCCATGGCCAACATCAAGACGCTGCTCGAAGAAGCGGGCAGCCGCATGGAGCACCTCGTCAAACTGACGATCTATCTGATCGACCCGCGCTACCGCGAGGCGGTGTACCGCACGGTGGGCCGCTGGACCAAGGGCGTGCACCCCATCTCCACGGGTCTGGTGGTGTCGGCCCTGGCCCGCCCGGAGTGGCTGTGCGAGATCGACGCGGTCGCTGTGATCCCCGGGGAGGAGCAGGCATGACGTTCTCCCTGGTGGTGCGTGACGGTGAGCGGTTCGGCATCGCGGTCAGCTCGTCGAGTCCGGCGGTCGCGGCCCGCGTCGTCCACCTGAGGCCCGGTGTCGGCGCTGCGGCTTCGCAGAACGTCACCGACCCCACTCTCGGCACGAGCCTGCTGGCCGGACTCGCGGAACACGGCGATGCGCAGCGCGCCCTGAGCGGCGTCACCGGTGCGGCGCGGAACGCGAAGACCATCGAGCACCGGCAGCTCACGGTGCTCGGCCGCTCCGGCCCCGGGTTCGCCCACAGCGGTTCGGGGACGCTGGGCACGTACGCGTCGGCCACTGCGGACGGCGCGGTCGCGGCCGGCAACATGCTGGCCGGTGAGCACATCCCGCGGGTTCTTCTCGACGCCTATGCGGAGGCCACCGGCGAGCTGGAAGAGCGTCTGGTCGCCGCCCTGCGTGCCGCCGTCGAGGCCGGCGGCGAGATGGGGCCTGTGCACTCCGCGGGCCTGGCCGTCGTCGCCGACGTGGACTGGCGGGTGACCGACCTGCGCGTGGACTGGGCCGACGACCCCGTGGACCGGCTCGCGGAGCTGCTCGAAGTCTGGCTGCCGCAGCGCGACGACTACGTGCGGCGCGGACTCGACCCTGCGGCCGCACCCTCGTACGGCGTCCCGGGTGATCTCTGATGGGCACGCCCACATCTGTGAGGGGCACGCTCAAAGAGGCCGCACGGCGTGAGATCGACCGTCATGCCGACGAGCTGATCGGTCTCTCCGAGCGCCTGCACGCCGATCCGGAGACGGCCTGGGAGGAGCACCGGGCCGCCGCCGCCGTGCCGGAACTGCTGGACCGTGCCGGCTTCCAGGTCACCTCTTCCTACCTGGGCCTGGAGACGGCGTTCCTGGCACGGCTCGGCAGCGGACCCACCCGGATCGCACTGTGCGCCGAGTACGACGCGCTGCCCGGCCTCGGCCACGCCTGCGGGCACAATCTCATCGCGGCGAGTGCGGTCGGTGCCGCGCTCGGCCTGGCCGCCGTCGCCGACGACGCCGGCCTCACCGTAGAGGTCTACGGCACACCCGCCGAGGAAGGCGGCGGCGGCAAGATCGAGATGCTCGACCGGGGGGCCTTCGCCGGAGTGGACCTCGCCATGATGGTGCACCCGGCGCCGGTGGACGTCGCGGAGGCCAGTCCGTTCGCGGTCAGCCACTCCAAGATCTCCTACACCGGGAAGTCCGCCCACGCCGCCGCCTACCCGGAAGCCGGAATCAACGCCGCCGACGCCTTCACGGTGGCCCAGGTCGCCATCGGCCTGCTCCGCCAGCAGCTGCCGGCCTCGGCCCGGGTGCACGGAGTGGTGACCCACGCGGGGAGCGCCCCGAACGCCATCCCCGAGCGGGCGACGGGACGTTGGTACGTACGGGCGGAGACCCTCGCCGAGCTGGCTGAGCTGGAGCCACGTGTCATGAGGGCCTTCGAGGCGGGGGCCCTCGCGACCGGGACCACGCTGGAGATCGAGCCGGAGAGCAAGCCGTACGCGGAGTTCCGCGCCGACGAGAAGGCGCTCGGCCACTACCGCCGTAACGCCGTCGCGCTGGGCCGTGAGTTCGCGCCGCCCGGCCAGGCCGCCCGGATGAACCGCGCCTCCACCGACATGGGCAATGTCTCCCAGGTGGTTCCGGCCATCCACCCCTACATCGGCATCGGCTCTCTGCCCGCCACCAACCATCAGCACGAGTTCGCCGCGTTCTGCGTGGGTGGACCGGCCCAGCGGGCTCTGCTCGACGGCGCGGTCGCGCTGGCCTGGACCGGTATCGACCGGGCCGTGTCAGGAGGGGAAGCACCGGGATGACCGGGGTGGTCGCCGCCCCGGCAGCGGTGGCCGCGGCCCGCCTGCTCGGCCCTGTCCGGCCGATCCTCCCGCCGCCCTCTCGACTCCCGACGAACCGGAGGACACCGATGCCCCCGACTTCCTCCAGCTCCGGCTTCTTCCCCCATCCCCAAGGAGGCGCGAATGCCCGCCCCTAGCACCGGCGCCAGGACGACCGAGGTCGAGACGGCCACCGACGTGGTCGCATTGCGCAGAAGCGTTGCCGCGGGCGCCATCGGGGTGTTCGTGCACTGGTTCGACTGGGCCGCCTACGCCTATCTCGCCGGCACGGTCGCTACCGTGTTCTTCCCGTCAGAGGACCGCACCACCGGACTGCTCGCCGTTTTCGGCGTGTTCGCCGTGTCGTTCGGCATCCGGCCGATCGGCGCCATGGTCTTCGGACCGCTCGGCGACAGGATCGGCCGCAAACGCACCCTGTCACTGGTCATCTTCATGATGTCCGGTGCGACTCTGACGATCGGCCTGCTGCCCGGCTACGGGACGATCGGCATCGCCGCCCCGGTGCTCCTGCTGGTGCTGCGCCTGATACAGGGCTTCGCCGCAGGCGGCGAGTTCGGCAGCGCGGCGAGCTTCCTCGCCGAGAGCGCCCCGCGGCGCCGTCGTGGGTTCGGAGTCAGCTGGCTGGAGGTCGGCTCCTTGCTGGGCTTCCTCACCGGCTCGTTCGTCTTCCTGCTGCTGTCGGCGGGGCTCGACGACAACCAGCTGACCTCCTGGGGCTGGCGCATCCCCTTCCTCGTCGCCGCGCCGCTGGGCGTCATCGGCTTCATCATCCGCAGCAAGATCGAGGACACCCCCGAATACCGGTCGCTCGAAGCGAACAACGCGGTCCCGCGCAGTCCCGTACGGGAACTGGTCCGCTCGGAGAAGCGCCAGTTGCTCCAGGCGGCGGGCCTGATGACCGCCATGCACGTGCCCTTCTACACCGTGCTGACGTACCTCGTCACCTACGAGACCGACCACCTGGGCCGCTCCGCCGACAGCGCTGCTCTGCTGACCACGGTGATCTCGCTGCTGGGGCTGGTGTTCGTCCCGGTGTTCGGTCACCTGTCCGACCGCGTCGGACGGAAGCCGGTCTTCGTCGGGGCGACAGCGGCCCTCCTGGTCGCCTCCGTCCCTGCATTCCTGCTCATGCGGACCGGACCGGCCGGCACCTGGATCGCGGGTCTGCTGCTCGGGGTGGTGCTGGCGGCGATCCTCGGCACCTACGCGGTGTGGTCGGCGGAGATCTTCCCCACCCGTACCCGCCAGAGCGGCCTGTCCATCGCCTACAACATCACCGCCGCCCTCTTCGCAGGCACGGTGCCCTACGTGATGACCGTGCTCATCGACGCGACCGGCAGTACCCTGCTGCCCGGCTTCTACCTGATGGTGTTCGCCGTCGTCGGGCTCGTCGCCGCGCTGTCCCTCAAGGAAACCGCCGGTTCCTCCCTGCTGCGTCCTGGGGACGTGCCCGACCGGGCCACCGGGGAGGCGTCCGACCGGATCCCGGAGGACGTCCCGGACCGGACCCCGAGCCACTAGATCCTGTCCGGTCGGTCTTCATGGACCACGGAGACCGACCGGACAGGACCCGGCCCGCCGCATAGGCTCATGGGCGGACACGGATCGCGAGGCGCAGGGATCACGCATGACATCACCGGTGGGTTTCACCCTCGTTCAGCTCCGCTACTTCCTCGTCGCGGCGGAACACGGCTCCATGACCGCGGCGTCGGCCGAGCTCAACATCGCGCAGTCGGCGGTGTCCACTGCCATCCACAACCTGGAACACGACCTGCGGGTGCAGCTGTTCATCCGCCGCAGAGGCCGCGGGCTGATCCTGACACCTGCGGGGGAGAGGCTCCAGCACCAGGCCCGTGAGCTCCTGGCCCGTGCGCGTGAGGTCGAGGGGGAAGCCCGCGGCAGTGGGAGGACACTGTCGGGTCCGGTGACCGTCGGATGCTTCGTCACGCTGGCGCCGTTCTACCTGCCCGTCCTGTTCAGTGAATGCACCCGCCGTTACCCGGCGATCGAGATCGACGTGGTGGAGGCGGAGGCCGAGCAACTGCTTCAGGCGCTGGACGCGGGACGCATCGACTTCGCCCTCACCTACGACCTGGGCCTGTCAACGGATCCGGGGATGCACGGGGAGACGATCGCCCGCTTCCCCGCCTACGCCATCGTCGCGGCCGGCCACCCGCTGGCCGGCCGCGGCACGGTGGAGCTGGCCGAACTGACCGCAGAGCCGCTGGTCCTGCTCGACCTTCCCTACACACGCGACTACTTCCGCGCGCTCGTGGCGGACAGCGGAACCGCACCCGACGTGCGCTACCGCACGCAGAGCTATGAGACCGTCCGCTCCATGGTGGCCAGAGGACTGGGCTACTCGGTGCTGAATCAGCGTCCGGCGACCGGACAGACCTACGGCGGCGGCGAGGTCGTGGAGTTGGAACTCAGCGACGGGCGCCCGCCACTGGAACTGAAACTGGCGACGGTGCAGGGCGTGACACAGACCCCCCGCGCCCGCGCCGTCATGGATCTGCTGCGTGAGATCGCGACCGGGCAAATCGGCTCCTGCGGCCAACTGCATTGACGGAGCAGTACTTGGAGGGCAAAGATCACAGAGACTTGACAACGTTGTCACAGAAAGGATCGCGATGAGGGCATGGAAACGCGCGTTCGCCGCCGTGTTGCTCGCCACCACCGTGGCCGCGGCATCCGCCACCCCCGGCGTCGCAGCTGCCAAGGAGCGGGGGCCGAAGTTCGCCGGTGACCCCACCAGGCTGGTCGACACGTCGATCGGCAACAACGGCGACGGGACCACCTTCCCGGGCGCCACCGTCCCGTTCGGCATGGTGCAGCTGAGCCCGGACACGCAGCTCAACCAGTACGCCTCCTATGACTACAAGCAGGACACGATCCTCGGCTTCAGCCACACCCACCTCTCGGGCGTCGGCTGCCAGACGATGGGCAACTTCCGTTTCATGCCGACCACCGGTGCGGTGACGTCGTCCGATCCGGCCCAGTACGGGGCGAAGTTCAGCCACGACAACGAAACCCGCGCGCCCGGTTACTACGGAGTGAAGTTCGACAACGGCATCCGGGCCGAACTCTCCGCGACGCAGCGAACCGGCCAGCACCGCTACACGTACCCCGCCGGATCAGGCCCCGAGAACGTGCTCATCGAGACCGGGGAGAGCAACGGCAGCACCTATGCCGGCGACGTCCACGTCGTCGGCCATGACACCATCGAAGGCTGGCTCCAGGGCGGCAACTTCTGCGGTGAGACCGGGAAGGAGCGCTACCGGATCTATTTCAGCGCCAAGTTCGACCGGAAGTTCTCAAGCTTCGGCACCTGGACCGACGGCACCATCACCCCGAACCAGCGCGACGCGTCGCGCGGCACCAAGCGCGCCGGTGCCTATGCGACATTCGACCCGGCCAAGGGCAACCAGGTCGGCACCTCGGTGGGCCTGTCCTACACGTCGGTCGACGGCGCGCGCCTCAACCGCAAGGCTGAGCAGCCGAAGTCGTTCGACAAGGCCCGCACCGCCGCGCACCACACCTGGCAGGAGGAGCTGAACCGGATGCGTGTGGCCGGCGGCAGCACCGCCGACCAGCGTACGTACTACAGCGCGCTCTACCATTCGCTGCTGCACCCGTCGGTCGGGTCCGACGTGGACAACCGCTACCGCGGTTTCGACGACCAGGTGCACCGCGCGGATTCCCCGTACTACCAGATGTTCTCGCTCTGGGACACCTACCGCTCGCAGAACCAGTTGGTGGACCTGCTGAACCCTGACAAGGCCGCTGATATGGCCAAGTCGGTGCTGCACATCTACCAGGACGGTGGCTGGCTGCCGCGCTGGGCACTCGGCAACAGCGAGACCAACGTGATGAGCGGCGACCCCGTCACGCCGTGGATCGTCGACATCTACAACCGCGGCCTGCTCGACAAACGCACCGCGCGCCAGCTCTTCGGCGCGCTGTGGAAGAACGCCAACGACGTCCCCGCGGACCAGTCGATCTTCCGTGGCCGTGACGGCAACCCCACGTATGTCAAGAACGGCTGGGTCGGCTACCAGAATCTGCCCGGGTACAAGTACGGCGACAGCCGCCAGTCGGGCTCGGCCACGCTTGAGTACGCGCTCGCCGACTGCGCGCTGTCCACGATGGCCGACGGCCTCGGCTACAGGGGCAAGGCCGCGACACTCTCCTCTCGTTGCGACAACTTCACCAAGCTGTGGGACCCCACCGTCACCTCGCAGGGTTTCTCCGGGTTCCCGGTGGCCAAGAACGCGGACGGCACCGTTGCCGGTGACCCCGATCCCGCCCAGGCCGGCGCGTTCCACGAGGGCACCGCGTGGCAGTACGAATGGCTCGCGCAGCAGGACCCGCAGACCATCTTCGGACTGATGGGCGGCTCCTCGCAGGCCGAGCAGCGGCTCGACAAGTTCTTCGACATGCCGACCGTGCTGACCGACCCGGCGAAGGCAGCTTCGGACTCGTGGGTGACCGGCGCGTACGACTACCACAACAACTTCGCGTTCAACCCCAACAACGAACCCGACTTCCACGCGCCGTGGATGTACACGTGGACCGGCGCGCCGTGGAAGACCTCCGCCGTGCTGCGCGCGATGCGGACGCTCTTCACCGACAACGTGTACGGAATGCCGGGCAATGACGACCTCGGTGCCACGTCCTCGCTGCTCGTCTTCGCCATGGCCGGCATCTTCGAGGCTCAGCCCGGCTCCGCCACCTACGTGATCTCCGCGCCCATGTTCGAGAAGGTCGAGATCCGGCCTGAACACGGACGGACGATCCGTATCGACGCCCCCGGCGCCAACGCGTCGAAGCTCCAGTACGTGTCCTCCGTGGGCACCGACAAGGGCGAGTTGCGCCAGAGCTGGCTGTCCCACAAGGACCTGCTCCGCTCCGGCACGATCAAGATCAAACTCTCTGACAAGCCGACCAGCTGGGGAGCCAACGCCGCCCCTCCGGCCCTGGCCCGGCCGGACAGGCCCTGAGGCTCAGGGGGTGCGGTCCCTCCCGCGAGGGGCCGCACCCCCGGGGGGTTCACCGGTTCCTGCGCTCCTTTCGACGCCCGGAACGTCGTGGGCGCACGGCGCACCCGAGGGGTGACCGATGAGTTCTGGCCGGAGGGGGAGTCGGTACTTACAGAACGGCACCCGACCGCCCGCCCGGAGGAACCATGTCCACCCGTAGCAATGCCTTGCCTCCCGTCGTCGACGCCGCCACCTGGGAGAAGGATCTGGCCGCTCTGCGCGTTCGGGAGAAGGCCGCCACCCGTGAGCTCGACGCCATCGCGGCCCAACGCCGCCGACTGCCGATGGTGGAGATGCCCGACTACGTCCTGGAGGGCGAGGGGGCCCCGTCCGGCTCGCTGAGATCTTCGGGGATCACCCGCAGCTGATTGTCTACAGCCACATGTGGCATGAGGGCGCCGAGTGGCAGTGCGGGGGCTGCACCGGCTTCACCTCCCAGTTCACCCGGCTCGCGGGCCTGGAGAAGTTCGACGCCCGGTTCGTGATCGTCACCCAGGGCCCGATCGGCGAGGCGCTCGCCTACCGGCGCAAGGTGGGCAACACGATGACGTGGTACTCGACGGCGGACAGCACGTTCGGCGCCGATGTCGGCGCCCCGCCGAACGGCGGCTTCGCGGTCAACGTGTTCCTGCGCGACGGCGACACGGTGTACCGCACCTGGCACACCGACGGCCGCGGGACCGAGCAGCTGAGCTATCTGTTCGCCCTGGTCGATCTCCTGCCCTACGGACGCCAGGAGGAGTGGCAGGACTCCCCGGAGGGCTGGCCCCAGTCGCCGACCTACAGCCGCTGGGCCGCGCCGCAGGAGATCGCGGCGGCGTACGGACAGGGCGACTCCTGAGGCACCGGGGTCTTCGGGACAAGAGGCACCGGAGTCTTCGGGGCGAGGGGGTGCGTCACCTTCCGTGGCGCGCCACCACCATCAGCCATCAGCCGTCAGCCGTCAGCCATCACTGGGGCCGGATCAGCCTGCCCGGGCAGCAGCAGCGGGCTGTCCCCTCTCGCGGGTAGCAGCCCCGCGTCGGCACGGGTGTGGGGCCGGCGCGGGGTGCTGGGGGGACTTCAGCTGCTCAGGAAGTCCAGAAGGTCCTTGTTGAACTTCTCCTTGTAGCCGGGGACCAGTGCGATGCCGTGCGAGCCGCCCTCGTAGACCTTGAGTTCCGCGCCGGGCACGAGTTCCGCGGTCTTGCGGCCGGTGGCGTCGATCGGCACGACCTGGTCGTCGTCGCCGTGGACGACGAGGGTGGGGATGTCGAACTTCTTGAGGTCCTCGTGGAAGTCCGTCGTGGCGAAGGCGTCGACGCAGGCGACACCACCCTGGATGGTCTCCTGCATGGCCATGTACCAGAAGGCGTCCTTGTTGCCCTGGGTGACCTTGTTCCCTTCGCGGTTGGCGCCGAAGAACCCGACCGCCGTGTCCTTCCAGAACTGCGAGCGTTCGGCGAGGATGCCGCTCTTGATCCCGTCGAACACACTCTGGGGGACACCCTCGGGGTTGTCCGCGTTCTGGATCATCAGCGGGGGGATCGCCGACAGCAGTACGACCGACTTGACGCGGCTGGTTCCGTGGCGGCCGATGTAGCGGGCGAGTTCGCCGCCGCCCATGGAGTGCGCGACCAGCGTCACGTCCCGCAGGTCGAGCTGGGTGATCAGGTCGTTCAGGTCGTCGGCGAAGGTGTCGAAGTCGTAGCCGTCGAAGACCGGGGTGGACCGGCCGTGGCCGCGCCGGTCGTGCGCGATACCCCGGAACCCGCCGTCGACGACCGCCTTGAGCTGGTCCTGCCAGGCGTCGCCGTTCAAGGGCCAGCCGTGGATGAAGACCACGGGCCTGCCCCGGCCCCAGTCCTTGTAGAAGATCTCGACGCCGTCACGCGTCGTGCAGACCGGCATGTGTGCTCCCTTGCTCGCCATGTGAGGAGGTGCCGGTAGCGGCGCAGCGCCGCAGGCACCGGGAAGCCGCCTTCGGCCCATGCGCCGGCTCCGGCACAGAGACCTGAAGGTGACAACGTGGGACGGAATGGTGACGGTGAGCCACCACCCTGAGGGTGAAACTAGTACATGGGTTTCTGTAGGACGGCGCCCGATGACGTAACTCCCCGGCTTGGACCGCACAGGTTCGCCCGGCCGCTCAGGCCGCGGTGGTGAGAACGTCAGCCTGATCCGGGGTCATTCGCTCTGTACTGCGAGGCGTGTACGGAGTTGCTGAAGGTCGTGGAGGGTGTCGATGGCGGTGTGCTCTCCCTCGACAGTGATGACGTGGATGCGATGTCCGTGGTGGAGGGCGCGAAGCTGTTCGAGGCCTTCGGCCTGTTCCAGCGGGGCGGGAGGCAGGCGGGTGTACTGGGTCAGGAAACTGGTGCGATAGGCGTAGAGGCCGATGTGCTGGTAGCGGGTGACCGGGGTGTCGTGCCGTTCATAGGGGATGGGGGAGCGCGAGAAATACAGCGCGCGCCCCGTGGCGTCGAAGACGACTTTCACCACACCCGGGTCGTTTACCTGCTGGTGGTCGCTGATCGGGCTGGCAAGGGTTGCCATGACCGAATCGGGGTTCTCAAGGAGTCCGAGGGCGAGTTGGTCGATCCAGTCGGGGTCGAGGAGCGGTTCGTCGCCCTGGATGTTCACCACGATGTCGGCGCCACGGCCGGCTGTGGCTTCGGCCACCCGGTCAGTACCGCTGATGTGGGCAGGCGAGGTCATGGCGACCTCGGCGCCGAATCCGGTACAGATCGCGGCGACCCGCTCGTCATCGGTGGCGATCAGTACGTGTTCCAGCGAGCGTGCGCGCATCGCGCGGCGCCAGACGTGCTCGATCATGGGGCGGCCCGCGATGTCGCACAGCACTTTGCCCGGAAGCCTCGTCGACCCGTACCGGGCCGGGATGACGCCCCATGTCCTGGCCGTGCCGGTCACGGTTCCTCCCGCGTCAGGCCGCCGACGAGCAGCGCGAATGCTCCTGTGGGACCGTCGCTGTCGAGACGCTCTGCCGCTGAGCGCACCGCATGGGCCTCCTGAAGCGTCCACGCCCGCACAGGCGCCGCCACTCCTGCCTGAACAGCGCTGCCTTCGGGGGACGTTGTCATCGGAATCCCTTGACCAGCGTGTCCACTGCTTTGAGTTCGGCGAGCAGATCCGGCAGACGGTCCAGACGGAGACTGTTGCTGCCATCACTCAGAGCGCGAGGAGGATCCTCGTGGACTTCCATGAACACCCCGGCGACACCGACTGCTACGGCTGCCCGCGCCAGCGGGGCAATGAACTGCGGCCGGCCCCCTGTTGAGTCTCCTGACGCCCCGGGCTGCTGCGGGGGAGAGGAACTGGCCCTTCTTGATGTTCACCGGGCGCCCCGATGCGCACACCGCGAGCAGGAGGTCGGTCTGCCGGCACAGGAACGCCGGAATCTGGAGCACATCCGCGACTTCCGCCACCGCGCTCACGTCCTGGCGCTCATGGACATCGGTAAGCACCGGGACCCCCACCTCCGCCCGTACGCGTGCCAGAATCTCCAGCCCCTCCTGAAGACCGGGGCCCCGAAAGGAACACACCGAGGTTCGGTTCGCCTTGTCGTAGGACGCCTTGAACACGTACGGGACCCCGGCCCGCCGCGCCGTCTCGGCGATCCGCTCGGCGTGACGCAGTGCCATGTCCGCGCCCTCGATCACACAGGGCCCCGCGATCAGCGTGAACGGACCGTCCTGATCCACCGACACCTCACCGATCCGTACCCGCGACCGCGGGACGACGGGCCTTGCGGCGTATTCCCCGTCGGTCACGACTGACGTCTCCTCTCACGTCACGACGTACCGCGCTGCGCTGCGCGAGCCTGCACCGTACGGCTGTGGGTTGACTTACGGAACTTACGGGACTTACGAAACTTACGGGACTTACGGGGAAGCGGCCGGGAACACCATGTTCCCCTGCCTGCGACGGGCGTGGCTAGGAGTGTGGGTCAGTAACGAGCGACTTCGGGCGATTGGCGGTACGCCGCCGCACAGGTCGGCGACCAGGTCGGCACCTCCTTCGGTCCTGCTCCCGAACCGGTCAGCCGCAACTGGCCACCGGTGGACTCTGCGAGATGAAGGCGGGACTCACACCGACACTGGACCAGGTGCAGCGGTGCGCGGCCCGTCCGCCCTGCTCGGCTGGGGTGTGGCAGGCCACACCCCAGATGGATGGCGTACCTCAGTGACCGGTTGATCGACAGCGCGACATCGTGATCGGCATGACGAGGGGCCCGCCCACCACGTGGTTCGGGCGCTGCCCCCATGCCCGATCGAGCCGAAGGACCCTCCATGCGCACTCATAAGGCCCTGTCGCGATCAGCGGAGGTGCCCGGTCGGGCACTGGCTGTGCTCGTCGCCCTCGCCGTGGCACTCGGTGCCGCCTTTGTCCTCGTCCCGAGCAGGCTGGCGGCGATCGGGACGGAAGGCGGCCTCTCGTCGCAGCGGAATCTCGTCGACGCCCTGAGCCCGGCGTTCGTTACGTACTGGACGTCCGGGGACCAAGGATTCCCCCCGGACCTGCAGCGGGTTGTCGACTGCTGGTTCCGCTTCCACGTGGTCAAGGGCGTCCTGGCCGCGGCTCTGCTGATCGTGTTCGTCGCCCTCGCCGTCCGGCTCTGGAAGGCGTTCCTGAGGTCCAGCGGTCCCGGAGCCGGGGGTAGGGGCCTCGCCTCGGCTGCCGTCCTCGCCAGCGTGCTTGCGCTGGTGTCACTGGCGGCGCTGATGGCGAATGTCCAAGGTGCGATGGCCCCCTTCTCCTCGGCGACCGCGCTGCTCCCGCTCGGCGCACCCAGTGGCCAACTCGCCTGTGCGATCGATCAGATCAAGCGGGGCCTGGCCCACTACCCGAGCCCGAGCGACGAGAACGCGGTCGCCCTCAAGGTGATGGTCGACGACTTCAGCCGGTACCACGCGGTGCTCGCCGCATTGGCGTCCGTCGTAGCGGTCGCCCTGATCGGCCTGAGCGTGATGGCGTGGCGGAGGTTCGCTGCGGCGGACAGGTCGAACGGGCGGACCCGGCGCACGATGAGGTCGTTCGGCGTCCTCTCGGCCCTGCTCGCGCTGATCGTGATCGTCGTCGCACTGGCCAACACGGACACCGCGGCGGACCCGGCGCCGGCCCTCCTGGGCTTCTACAAGGGCGGCCTGTGACGCCTCGCGGCTGATCGGCGGACGGGCCCGGTCAGGAGCGGAGGTAGGCGAGGACGGCGAGGACTCGGCGGTGCTGGGCGTCGTCGGGCGGCAGGCCGAGTTTGGCGAAGACGTTGCCGATGTGTTTCTCCACCGCGCTGTTGGAGAGCACCAACTGCCGGGCGATGGCGGTGTTGGAGTGGCCCTCGGCCATCAGTCCCAGGAGCTGCCGTTCACGCGCGGTCAGTGCCTGCAGCGGGTCCTGTCGGCGCTGGCCGGCCAGTAGCTGGGAGACGACCTGGGGGTCGAGCACCGTCGCGCCACCGGCGACCCGGTCTAGGGCGTCCAGGAACTCCGCGACTCTGGCGACCCGGTCCTTGAGCAGGTAGCCGACCCCGCCAGAGCCGTCCGCGAGCAGCTCGGCGGCGTACGACACCTCCACGTACTGGCTGAGTACCAGTACGGGGGTGCCGGGCAGTTGTGCGCGGGCGCTGATCGCTGCACGCAGGCCCTCGTCCGTGTGGGTCGGCGGCATCCGTACGTCGACGACCGACACGTCCGGGCGGTGGGCGAGCACCGCTTCGACCAGGGCGGGGCCGTCACCGACCGCCGCGACCACATGGTGCCCGTCCTCGGTGAGCAGTCGGACCAGGCCTTCACGCAGCAGCACCGCGTCATCGGCCACGACGATCCGCAGCGGACTGCGGGCCGCGCGATCCCGTGGTGCTTCGGCATCTGTTTCGGCCGAGATCAGTGGCATGGCAGTTCCCCGGTGATCGTGGTCGGGCCGCCGTCGGGGCTGGCGACCCGCAGCCGGCCGCCGACCGCGTGCAGTCTGTCGTCCAGGCCCCGCAGGCCGTATCCCTTGGCCACGGCCGCGCCGCCCACGCCGTCGTCCGTCACCCAGACCCGCAGGATTCCATCGCCGTGGCGCATTCCGATGGCGCACCGGTGGGCGTGGCTGTGTTTGGACACATTGGTCAGGGCCTCGGCGACCACGAAGTACGCGGCCGTCTCGACTGCGGCGTCCGGCCGACGGTTCAGGGGGCCGAGGTCGAGCTCAGCGGATACGACACAGCGCGCGGCAAGCGCGGCGAGCGCCGCCTGCAGGCCGCGGTCGGTGAGGATCGGCGGGGCGATGCCGCGCGACAGGGCCCGTAGCTCCTCCAGCGTCTCCTGAGTCTGGACGATCGCGTCGGCGAGCGCCTCCCGGGCGGCTTCCGGCCTGCTGTCGAAGTGGTGCTCGGCGCGGCCCAGCTCCATCGCCAGGTGGACCAGACGCTGCTGGGGGCCGTCGTGGATATCGCGTTCGAGTCGGCGCAGGGCGGCAGCCTCGGCCGTCACCGCGGCGAGGGTCTGTGCGCGGGCGGTGTCCCGCTCCTGCTCCAGCCCGTTGATCCTGCGGTGCAGTGCCGACAGGTCGGACAATAGTGCCTTCCCCAGCCCGGCCTGAGCGGCGACGCCCACCCGGGTCACCAGCGGCACGGTGGCCAGCACGAGGAGGCCGAGCGTGACCGCGAAGGCGACCCGCTCGTCCGGCGACGTCAGCCCCAGGCTCAACGCGATGTGGGATTGGGGACCGCCCAGGTACAGGTTCATCGGCCGCAGCGGCCCGGGCGTCGCATACGGGCTGCGCAGAGGAGCCGTGACAGCGGCGACGCCGACGAACCACCACAGCGCCGTTACCGCCGACGTGACCACGACGACGGGGAGTACCAGCACCGTGTGTGCCACGTCGAGCCACAGCCCCGGGTCGGACGCGGCGGCTGTCCCCCTCGGCCTCGGACGCCGACGCGCGCCCCGCGCCCCGTCGGCCTGGGAGCGCACCTTGGCGATCCGCCACCGTTCCACGTCGGCGGACCACCGCGCCAGTTCCGTAGCACTGGTCATGACCGGCGACCCGCTCGACAACAGCAGACCGACCGTGCCAACGAACAGGCCGCTTAGCACCAGCAGCAGCCCGAACGCGGCACTGACCGGCGCGGTCAGCAGGTACAACGAGTCCAGAAGCGTGCGGCGTCCCAAGCGCACCGCGAACCGGGCCCCCAGCCGCCACCGACCCGCAGCCACGCCCGCGACCACGGAAGACGACGACTCAGCCACGCGCCCAGCATAATCGCGATCGAAGTCGGCGAAGCCTCACCGAGGCCCCGGCCACAGCCGGTCACGGTGCGTCGACTGACCCCAATTGTCTCAGTCCTGGTGGCATAGGAATGTGTCCCGGCAACCGGCAACCCGCCTGCGTTTCGTCATCATTCATGCTGGTCGATAACGATATGCGTGGTGGGGATGGGCTGTTCGAGGTCGAGCCAGTCGAGAAGAAGCAGCCGCAGGGCCGTGCGGTGGCGGTCGACAAGCAGTTCCGTGCGTTCGACCCGCACCAGGTCCTGCTGCTGCCCCCATCGCTGGACGACTGGCTGCCCGAGGACCACCTGGCCCGCTTCGTCGCTGACTTGGTGGACGAGGTGCTGGACCTGGGGCCGATACTTGCCGACTACACCGAGAAGCGCGGCTACCCGCCCTACGACCCCGGACTGATGCTGCGGCTCCTGATCTACGGCTACACCACCGGCGTCCGCTCCTCACGCGCCATCGAGCGCAAGTGCGCCGACGACATCGCGTTCCGCTACCTGGCCACCGGCCAGGCCGAGGACGAGACCTTCGGCGTGAACGGCAAGGAAGCGGACCTGCCCGCCGAGCTGGACCGACGCGAGAAGCGTCTGGCGAAGCTGCAGGCCGCCCGCGCGCAGATCGAGGCCGAGGCCGCCGAGAAGGCACGCGCTCACGCCGAAGACAAGGAACGCCGCCGCCAGGAGCGTGCAGGCACCGGCGACGAGCGGGCCGTCGCCGACGCCGGCGAGCAGGCAGCAGCCAACGCACGGCCCAAGCCCAAGGCCCAGGCCAACTTCACCGACCCCGACTCGTAGGTGTGCACCGCGATCTCCTGGACTTGGTGCCGGGCGACGCCACCGGCGGTGTGCGGCGTCTGCGTGTTGCCCCAGCCGGTGAAGCAGCCCTGGTCCGGACCGGCCTCCCGCAGGGCCGCCAGCAACAGCTCGGTGGAGGCGGCCAGCCAGGCCGGCACAGCCTCGGGCTCCTGCGGCGCGACCGCGTCACCCTGGGCCGGGGTCCTGGACGTGGCGTCCGGCCCGGCGGCGACGGTGGCGGCCCAGCGGCGGCGGCCCTCGCCGATGTGCTGCACCAGGTCGAACAGCGTCCACCCGGGGCAGGTCGGCACGGGCAGGCCGAGGCTGGGCGCGGCGGCGAGCGCTGCGCGGAAGGCAGTTGCACGTTCGTCGATCAGCCGCAGCAGATCAGGAAACTCCAGAGTCTTGCGCACGGCGGTACTTCTAGCATCTTGGTTCATTTGCCCGACAGCGGTTTTCCCAGCCGGTACGGCGGGGAACTCCGGCCCAGGCGAGCCCGCGCTCGGGCTTCCGCCACGCCACAGCCGCACGCTCCTCACAGGGCTCGCATAGTGTCCTCCCTGACATCCAGGGGAGGGGAAGATCAATGCAGTTCAGACAGGCCGCGGTGAGCGCGGTGGGCCTGGCTCTGGTCGCCGTGCTGGCGACGGGATGCGGTCGGGCCGCCGAAGCTGACTCCGACGAGGGATCGGGGCCCGCGGACAACACCGCGACGCACGCCAAAACCACGGAGTTGGCGGAGCGGCTCGGTGCGGATCGCACCACCATAATTGTCGGCTCAGTCGACGACACAGTGGCCGTACAGGTGTATGAGGACATGCGCTGCCCCGTCTGCAAGGAGTTCGAGGGGGCCGAGAGCGGCGCTCCCGCCCTGCGTGAGCTCACGCAGGCGGGCATATTCCGTACGGAGTACACGCTTGCCTCCTTCCTCGACGACGGGCTCGGCGGCGCGGGCTCGAAGCGCGCGGCGAACGCTCTGCGCGCGGCTTTGGAGAAGAAGAAGTTCACGCAGTACCACGATGTGCTCTTCGCCCATCAGCCCGAGGAATCGGTGGACGGCTACACGGACGAGTTCCTGCTGCGTATGGCGTCCCTCGTCCCTGGCCTCCGTGGCGCCGATTTCGATTCGGCGGTCAGGACCATGGAGTACCGGGGCTTCGTCACGGCCTCGGAGAAGGCGTACGAGAAGGCCAAGACGTCCGGCACGCCGGGCTTCGGAGTCAACGGCCGACTCGTGCCCGACACGGTCCGGGGCGCGATGTTTGACCCGAAACTGCTGGCGACGGCGGTCGAGTACACGGCGATGCCCCCGTCGAGCCGTCCGAAGCTCTCCTAGCGGCACCCGGGCGGGGGCGGCGCAGAGGTGGTGCCCGGGTCCTTCGCGAGCAGTGGCCCGACGGGCCGTCCCCGCCCCACACGTCTTCGCCGGGCCCGTGCAGAGAAATCCGGCTGGCAGATGGGGCAACAGCGCCTGGAGCAGACGGGGTGGCGGGCGCCTCGTCTCGACTCCGGCTGGCGCAACATCCCGTAGCCGACCAGTTCTCCCTGGAGCTGAGGCGGTGAGGGCACAGTGGCCCGGGGGTCGCGAACGCCAAGAGTGGATCAGAGGTCGATGGAGCAGTCATCCGTCCGCACCCAATCGCCGACGGAGGTGCTCTGGAAGCGGATATGGGCGCTCATGTGGCAGCCGGCTCAGTGCCTCATCAATCCTGCCATCGAGTACAGCGGCCTGGACCGACCATGCCCGTTCGGTGACATCCGCCATGTCCACGATCCAATCGTTCACCTAACGGTCCACGGCTTCACCGGACAGACCGACCTGAATGGCTCGCCATGGCTGCGGTTCCAGCTGGATCGACCGGTCCGGATCCCACCGCACACGCACCGAGCACTCGGCAGCCTCCGCTTGCCACTGAGCCCGGCCCTCGTGCACACCAGGCTGGAAGTGGCTGAGGGCCGCGTGTGCCAACGCCCATTCGAACCCGGCCTGGTCCATGTCGATTCGCAGAATTCTTTCCTGGTTCGGCTTCCGGGCCCCGTTGGCCGGGGCAAGCCGGGTTCCACGATGCACATTTCGTCGGGCGCGAACGGACTACCTCTGGTCGTCGGAATCCGCCGCCAACGTTCACGACACTCTCGCGCCGCAGTCCTCTGCTGCTACGAACGACTCCTCAAACTCCCCATGTAGGGAACCCTCTTGGGCGTACTGACCCGCAGGGTTCTTTCCGCTGCTGTGCGCTTTGGGCGTGGGTGATCTGGCAGAGCTCTCGACTACGCCTGGATTTCTACGGTCCAGGGGCCGGAGGGGCAGGCGTCGGGACGTTCGCGGGGCCCCAGGGTGCGGGTCCTGAGCCTTCTGCCCAGGCGGCGAGGGAGGTGCCATCCACGCAGCGGATACCGCACTCCGCGGCGTAGTCCTCGGCCGGTGCGGTGAATTGACTGGTGGTGACCACTACGGCGAGCTGGGCTCCGTGCACTGACCAGCAGGTACCGCCGAAGCGCTGGAGGTCCTGGGAGCCGACCTTGTGCGCAGGGCCGTACTGCTTGCACTGCACGACGACGCGTCGGCCGTCGGGCGCGGTCGCGAGGACGTCGGCGCCGAGGTCACCGGCGCCGCCGACGACTTCGACCTCGCGGCAGCCATCTCGTTCGCACAGCGATGCGACGGCCGCCTCGAAACCGTCGGGATCGAGGGCCGCGAAGTCGGGGGCAGGATCGGGTAGTACGGCGGTGAGCCCGTCCCGGGCCGTGGCGGGAGCGAAGTCGGCCGGCTCCTGGGCCCGGGCGACGGGGGAGAGTACGAAGGCCTCGTCGGCCTGGGTCGTCTCGGTGAATTCGCGGTCGGCCTGAGCCATCCCCGCACGGGCGGCGCGGCGCAGCTCTCGGGTCCTCGGCATCGCGCGGAACAGGGCGTAGAGCACGGGAACCGCGAGCAGCGCGAGGAGTACGGCAGGGACCGGATTCGCCCCGGCCCAGTGCGCGAAGCGCACGAAAAGCAGCGCGCCGGCGCAGAGCAGGGCGCCCACCAGCGCGAGAGCAACGACAGGCCGGGGCAGCGATGCCGCAGTTGTGCGGCGGCCGGTGTTACTCCTGGTCTCCCGTATCAGCACTGGGCCTCCTCCACATGGTCCGAACCTCTTCGACCAACGTGTGCCCCGAACAGCGCGATCCATGATCAACAAGGCTGGCCCCGCCGTCGGCGTGGCGGAGCGGCTGTTCCCGAGGTACGGGTACGGCTCGCCGGCCCGGGGCTGGCCCGGTCGGTCCTGCCGTTCCGCTGGTCGCTGGGGAAGGCCGATGTGTGACGGGCCGCGGGCTCTTGCCGTACGGGGCAGGCGTCTGCCATACGGCGCCGGTGCGCCCGCGTAGCCGGGTTGCGGATAGCCGTACGCGGGCTGGGGGCAGCCGTACGACGGCTCCCCGTACGACGGCAGGCGGGCTGAGTCCCTGGCCGAAATCCCAGGCCAAGCGGCATGTGAGGTTCCCTGCAGGGACCGAAGAGACTCACATCCGGAATGTGTTCAGCCCAGGCTGCGGGCTGTTCCGTCATCCCACGATGCTGAGCGTCATGCCGTGTCCGGGCCGGCGCCGACGGCACCGGCCGAGCGAAGCCAACGCCCGAGGTGACCGGTGAGGACGCGGGGACGGCGCCGCCACCACAGCTCGGGGCCGGGCAGCCTGTGGAACCGATCGCGTGCTGGGCCGTCGTCGATCGTCGTGGCCTTGTACCGGTCGAGCCCGTCGCAGACTCCGGACACCGCGGTCGGCAGGTGCCGGCCGCGACCGGGGCTTGCACCGCCTCCCCTCCACCGGCGCCAGTGGCACATCGGTGACGTCGTGGTCTGGGACAACTCCCGCGGCATGCACAAAGCGAACGCCCCCCGGGCAGTGCACGTGTAGTGCACCGGACCAGGTTCCCAGGCTGACACGTCCTCCGTCGGGAACGTCATCGGTCAACTCACGGTGGCGTCCGTGGTGTTCGTCGCGCTGGGAGCCGGTGAGGTGTCGCCTCCGAGGATGCGGCGTTCGGCGGCACTGGCCTGTGTGATCCACTCCGGTGACACGGCCGCATAGGTGGTGACGTCGTGCCAGGTTCCCTGGGTGTGGAACAGCTGGCGCAGCGTAGCTTCGGGGTGGAGGCCGGCTGCGAGCATGATGTCCCGCATGCGGTTGTGGTCGGCGCGGTGGCCGGCCCGGATGCGGTGCAGGCCGAGTCGGCCGAAGCCGTAGGCCATGAGGAGCCGGCCCGCTTCGTGACCGTGGCCACGGACCCGGGCGCCGGGCAGAAGCACCAGGCTGGTGAGCATGGCGTTGCGCCCGTACTCCTCGACGAGCAGCCCCATGGTGCCGACCATGGTGTCGTCGCCGGGCACGCAGACAGCCATGGTGTGCTTGCGGCGCGGGTGTGCGTAGGGCTGGGCGAGGCACTGGGCGAAGGCGTCCTGGGCCTGCCGGGCGTCCATGCGGTCCATGCCGAGGAAGCGGGTCAGCAGGTGATGGGTGTGGATCCGTTCGAAAGGAGCGAGGTCGGTGGCTCGCATCTCGCGCAGCCAGAGGTGGTGGCCGTGCAGTTCGGGCAGGTGCGTCACGAGGCGGCTCCGGCGAGGGCCGGGGTCGAGCCGATCAACTCGTCGAGGTCGACGTAGTAGCGGCCGGACTTCACCGGGTGGTCCAGGAGGATCCGTCGTGCGGTGTCGGTGACGACGGCGCCGCCGAGCATCACGCCACTGGCCAGTTGCGGCCAGCTGGACAGGCTGTCTCCGATCCGGCCGAGTGCGTCGGTCATCGCAGCGCTCAGCCGGCTCTCGTCACAGATCTGAAGCAGGTACGCCATGGTGCCCGCCGGGTCGAGGCCGCGTACGTCCCGTGCGGTGAGGTCACCGGAACGGCCGTGGAAGAGAGGGCGATCCTGTTCTTCGTCGAAGCGCTCGATGTCCAGCAGCCCCCGGTCGTTGGCGTCCATCAGGACGGGGACACGGCGGGAACGGGCGTGTTCACGGGCTGCGACCTTGACCCAGGGGGTGTCGCACTCCTCGATCAGGAGGTCGAGGGGGTGCTGGGCATCGCCGAAGAACTCTTCGAGGGTGTTCTCGGTGATGCCCTCGCTCCACAACTCGATATCGAGGTAGGGGTCGATCTCGTACATCTGCCGGGCGCACAGCACGGTCTTGGGAACGCCGAGGTCATGGACACCAGCGCGCAGCCGGTTGAGGTTGCTCAGCCCGAGGTGGTCGAAGTCCGCCAGACGGAACGATCCTCCTACGCCTTCCATGGCACAGGTGAGCGCTGCGCTGTTGCCGACGGACAGGCCGATCACGCCGATCCGGGCGCCGAGCAGGTGCCGCTGTTCGGTCGTGGTGATCTTGTTGCGGTTGCGGTCGGTCCGCACACGGCGGAAGTCCGGCTCCGGCAGAACGTGGACCAGCCGCCCGGACCAGGGATACCAGACCCAGGTGCCGTAACCGCTCCGGCCGGCTCCCCCGCACACCTCGTCCACGGCAGAAGCGAGTTGAGCGCCGGACAGAGAGTCGCCGGGCCGCAGACAGCGCACCAGCTCGTCCAGCTGATCGTCGATGCGGTCGTGCGTCTCGCGTACGGCTCCGGAGGCGAGCAGTGCGTCGAAGCGGGCCCGGTCGCCGGTCTCCGCCAGGCGAAAGAGGGCCGGCCGGACAGTGTCCTGCCCGGGAGCGCGCGGCACACTGTGCGGCTGCGAAACGTGCGGAGCGGAAATATCGGAATTGATCACGAGCACGGAAGGTAGCAGCGTGCGATCTTGGAAACGGTTCACTGAGGGGGCGCGCACGCTCGAAAACATGCACACCCTTTCACCACCTTCACACCCCCCGTTCGGGGTTCCAC